>NZ_JBEYTW010000020.1:0-122273 GCF_040643275.1 Spirillospora sp. NPDC047418 | reverse complement strand
GTGTCTTCTTGGGCGGCGTCCCCCGCGGCGCGGCGCCGGCCCCGCCGGGTGTTTTGGGGGGCGGGGTCTGCCTCCCCCCCCCCGGGGGGGGGCGCCCCCGGGGCGGGCCCCCCCCGGCCCCCCCACGACCTTTGCGATGTGGCCCTGGAGCGCTCACATGCTTTTGATCATCAGTAGTCCCGACGACGCCGGCACCATCGACTTCGTGCGCCCCAAGGTGGAGGCGCGCGGAATCCCGGTGCTCTGGTGGGACGAGGACCAGTACCCGGCGCACAGCCGGCTGACCGTCGAGATCGACGGCAGTGGCTGCCGGCAGATCCTGAAACACCGCGGCCGGACGTACGACCTGGCGGAGGTCACCGCCGTCTGGGATCGTCGCCCCAGCCCGATCCAGGTCGGCGACCTGGTGACCGACGAGGACTACCGGGCGCATGCCGAGCTGGTCGCCGGCCGCTTCCGCGACGGATTCTGGGAGCTGCTGCCGGCGCGCTGGATGCCGGCCAAGCCCACTCAGTCGCTGCGGTCCGACAACAAGCTGGTCCACCTCGCCAAGGCCGCCGAACTCGGCTTCACCGTGCCGCAGACCCTCTTCACCAACGATCCGGACGAGCTGATCCCCGCCTGGAACCGCGCCGGCGGGCAGCTCATCAGCAAGTCGCTGACGTACAAGAACTTCTGGGTGTACGGCGAGCAGCACCTCATCTACACCACCCAGGTGCAGCGGCGCCACCTGGCCGGCCGGCACCGGATCCAGCACGCGCCGGTGATCCTCCAACCCAACATCGCCAAGGCCGCCGAGCTGCGGGTGACGGTGGTGGGCGACCAGGTCTTCGCCGCCGAGATCGATTCGCAGTCCTCCCGGCTGACCGCGCAGGACTGGCGGCGCTACGACGACAACACGGTCGCCTACCGCGCCGTCGAGCTTCCCGGCGAGGTGGCCCGGCGCTGCCTGGACTTCATCTCCGCGCTCGGGCTGAACTTCGGGGCCATCGACCTCATCCGCCGCGAGGACGGGGAGTACGTCTTCCTCGAAGTGAACGTGAACGGGCAGTGGGGCTGGATCGAAACGCTCACCGGACTGCCGATCAGCGACGCGATCACCGATTGGCTGACCGCCGACGAACCCGTGACCCGGGACACGACCAAGGAGACAGTGCCGTGAGCACCCCATCGGTAACGACAGCAGTCGCCGAAGCCGCCGAAGCCGCCGGTGAGTTCGGCGCGGACGCCGAGTTCGGCGCCGATCTGGTCAGCGCGGTGGCGTTGCTGCGCCGGCTGCCCCGGCACCGGGACCGGGTCGGGGAGGCCCGGCGGATGGTCGCCGACTGGTCCGCCGCCCACCCGCGGCGCCGGCCCGAACTCGTCGTCGACGCCCCGCCGGGAGACCTGCGGACCGGCTACGACCTCGTGCTCGCCCACCCGGAGGGCGGGAACGTCGCCCTCACCGGGCAGACCGAGGACGGGGTCCCGTGGTCGATCGAGTACTCCACCCACTTCGCGGCCAACCGGCTGCTCAGCGTGAACGAGCGATCCCTTTCGGTACCGTCCGCGCTGTTCACGATCCGCGCCCTCAACCGGCGGGATCCCACCCTGCACCGGCAGCTCGTCGACTACTGCCTCCTGTGGGACCAGGTGTTCGACGAGGACGTGGCCGCGACCGCCGAAGAGCTGGCGGCGGCCGCCGAGGCGTTCCGCCGCGGCCGCGGCCTGCACAGCCGGGCGGCCACCCTCGCATGGCTGGCCGACGTCGGTCTCTCCGAGCAGGCGTTCACCGCCCACATCGAACTCGTCGCCCGCATCGAGCGGTTCCGGCGGGAGTTCAAGGACGCGCACGCGGCCGACCACCTGCGCGCCCACCCGACCGACTTCGACCGGGTCGACGCGGTCTGGGTGCGGGCGGCGGACTCGAAGGCGCTGGACGACTTCGCGGCGGCGCGTACCCCGACCGACCTTCTCATCTCCCTCGGCCGGCGGACCGGGGACACCCGGCAGGCCGGGGAGGTCCAGCTCACCCTGGACCGGCGCTGGGCGCTGGACCTGCCCGCACCGCTGCGCTCCCTCGCGGCGGGAGAGTTCGCCGGGCCGGTGCCGGAGGCGGGGCAGGCCGTTCTCGGCGGCGTGCTGGGACGGGAGGCCGCCACCGAGGCGGATCCGGCGGCGCTCGCCCGCGCCGGCGACGCCGCGCTGACCGAGTGGCTCGCCGAGCAGCGGGCGAAGGCGGCGATCCGGTGGCACTGGCTGTGATCCGCCGGCTGCGGCCCCGCCGCCGGGTACCGTTGCGGACGCAACTGTCCGCGGGGGACTGCGCCGCCGCCTGCCTGGCCATGGTGCTGAGCGCCCACGGCCGGCGGACGTCCGTCATCGAGGCGCGGCGGCATCTCCCGTCGGACCGGGACGGCGCGTCCGCCCGCGAGCTGATCGGCGCCGGGCGGCACTTCGGGCTGGAGCTGCGCGCGTTCGCCGCGCCGGCGTCCGGCCTGACCCGGCTGCCGGGCCCGCTCATCGCCCACTGGGGGCAGAACCATTTCGTCGTCGTCGAGGACATCCGCGGCACGAAGGTGAGCATCGCCGACCCGGCCCTGGGCCGGCGCCGGCTGAGCCGCGACGAGTTCACGGCCGGCTACAGCGGCGTCGTGCTCTCCGGGAAACCCGCCGGGAAGATGCCCCGCGGCTCCGACTCGACCTGGCGGACCGCCGCCCGGCTGCTCACCGGCGTGCTCGGCAACTGGCCGCTGATCGCCGCCCTGGTCGCCGCGTCCCTCGTGGTGCAGCTGTTCCCGCTGCTGGTGGCGGGCGTCACCCGGGTGGTGGTCGACGGGACGACCGGCGGGAGCCTCCAGGAGATGCTCCTCCCGCTCACCGCGGCGGCGGCCGTCGGCTGGCTGGTCTTCACGGTCGTGAGCTGGCTGCGGTCGGTGCTGCTGATCCAGCTGCAGACCGGCGTGGCGGCCCGCCTGATGCGCCGCCTCGTCGGGCACACCTTCACCCTGCCCTTCCGCTTCTTCGACCAGCGCGGCTCCGGCGACCTGCTCACCCGGCTGTCCACCGCCTCGACGCTGCGCGACCTGGTGACCGAGCGGTCCCTCGCGTTCGGCATCGACTGCCTCACCGGCCTCGGATACCTGGCGCTGCTGGCGTTCGCGTCCCCGCCGATCGCGCTCGCCGCCGCCGCCGTCGCGGCCCTGCAGGCGCTCATCGCGCTGCTGGCCGGGCGGGCGAGCATCCAGCGCGTGCGCGACTCGCTGAACGCCCAGGCGCTGACGCAGAACACCCTGGTGGAGAGCCTCGGCGGGGTGGAAACGGTGATCGCCTGCGGGGCGGAGGAGGCCACCGTCACCCGCTGGCGGGCCCGCCACGACCGCGAGCTCGCGGCCGCTCGGCGCCGCGACCTGTTCCTCGCCGGAGTCCAGGCGCTCACCACCGCCGCGCAGACCGGCCTGGCCGTCGGGCTGCTGCTCGTCGTCGCCTACCAGCTGCCGACCTCGGCGCAGCTCGGCGAGCTGCTCGCCCTCGCCGCGCTGGCCGGTGCCGCGCTGGCCCCGCTGGGATCGCTGCTCACCACCGTCCAGCAGCTCCACGCCGCGATCGCCCACCTGGAGCGCCTGGGCGACATCATGGACACACCGCCGGCGCCGACCGGGCGGGTGCGGCTGCCCGGCGGCCTGCGCGGCCGCATCGAGGTGCGCGGCGCGAACTTCGGCTACCACCCCTCCCGCCCGGTCCTGCACGACATCACCCTGCGGATCGAACCGGGGCAGCGCGTCGCGATCGTCGGGCCGTCCGGCTCCGGCAAGACCACCCTCGGCCGGCTCCTGCTCGGCCTGCTCGAACCCACCGGTGGGCAGATCAGCTACGACGGGGTGCCGCTGGAGCAGCTCGACCGCCGGCGGCTGCGCCGGCAGATGGGGATCGTCACCCAGCAGCCGTTCCTCTTCGACGGCACGATCGCCGACAACATCACCGCCGGGAAGGACCACTGCACCACCGAGCAGATCCATGCGGCGGTACGGGTCGCCGCGCTCACCGAGGACGTCATGGCCATGCCGATGGGGCTGCACACCACCGTCGGCGAGGCCGGCTCACAGGTCTCCGGTGGCCAGCGGCAGCGGATCGCGCTGGCCCGCGCCGTCGTCCACCAGCCCAGCGTTCTGCTGCTCGACGAGCCGACGTCGAGCCTGGACGCCCGTACCGAGGCGTTGATCCAGGCGGGACTCACGGCGCTCGGCTGCACGCAGGTGGTGATCGCGCATCGGCTCTCCACGATCCGGGACGCCGACCTCATCGTCGTCATCGACCGGGGGACGATCGTGGAACGCGGCACCCACGACGCCCTCGTCTCCCAGGGCGGCCGCTACGCCCGGCTCGTCCGCGAACAGCGGGAAGAGCGGGAAGAGCGAGGCCAGCGGGACGCGGTGATCAGCGGACCATGAGGCCGTCCTCGGCGAGTGCCGCCGCCAGTTCCGTGCGGCGGCGGATACCGAGCTTGTCGTACGCCCGCTGGAGATGGTTCTCGACCGTACGGGGGGACACCGACAACGTCCGCGCGATCGTCGCGTTGTCCATCCCGCCCGCCGCCAGCTCGCTGACCTGCTGTTCCCGGCGGGTCAGCAGCGGCGCGGACTTCGGCGCGGGCAGCCACTCCGGCCACGTGCCCCGATGCTCGCCGAGCAGCCGCTGGGTGCGGCGGACCAGCGCGTTCACCTCCCGGCCGCCGTTGAACGTCGCGCCGGTGGCGGCGGCCTCCAGCGCGAAGCCGCGATATCCGCGCTGCTCGAAGGCGGCGCTGACGCGGTTCATCTCGTGAAGATCCCGGTGAGCCAGCGCGGTGGCGTGGTCGGCGAGGAGGGTGAACATGTCCCCGTCGGTGCTCTCCGCGATCCGCCGGAGCAGGGCGGCCGTCGCCGGGGAGGGGTTGAGCCGCATGTCGACATGGAGGAACTCGGTGGCCATCAACACGTTGCCGACGGCCAGGGCCTCCGCCCCCCGGCGACGCAGGACCGCGCCGGCGCCGCTGCGGTCCCCGGCTATCACCAGCGCCCACACCTCGCCGAAGGCGCCGTAGTCGGCCACCGACGGGGCGGCGCCGGCCGCACCGAGCCGGTCCAGGAACTCGCGGGCCTCGTCGACGAGGCCGAGCTCCGCGGCGATTCCGGCACTGAGCGCCAGGACGGTCTCCCGGAACCGGAACCGCGGATGGCCGTCGGTCAGCGCCCGTGCCTCCCGCAACCACGTCGCGGCCCGCTCGGGCAGCCCCTGGTAGTAGGCGCAGATCCCACCGGCCAGTGCGACCAGGCCCACCCCGGCGGGCGAACCTTGCTCGACCGCGTCGTGGTAGTAGCGCTGCACCGTCTCGGCCGCCTGTGCCACCGCACCGGTCATGACCAGCGCGTGGACGTGGCAGGCCTGGGTCATCGCCCGCATCAGCGGCCACGCGCCGGGGAATTCGGTCGGGGCCGCGGCCAGTTCCGCGATCGCCAGCGCCGGCCGGCCGGTGAAGAGCAGCAGCTGAGGCCGCAAGGGCGCGATCGCGCCGGCCAGGACCGGATCGTCCGGGAGACGGCCCGGCAGGAGGGCGACCATCTCGTTCGCCGCGTCGGCCCGGCCGTCGAAGACCGCGACGAGCGCTTCGGCGGCCAGCAGGTCACCGGAGCCGTCCGCCGACGGCGCGGCCTTGGCTTCGGTGATCACCTCGAAGGCCCGGCGCGGCTCACGGAAACCCCAGAAGAAATTGACCGCCCGGAGGGCCGCCACGTTCGCCAGCGAAGCCGGATCGGTCAGCTCCCGGGCCGCCTCGGCCAGCCACCGCTCCGCCTCGACGTGCTCGCCGCGGGCCACCAGCACCCGGCCGAGCCGCCAGGCCCCGGCCGGTGTGGGGACCTGGCGGGACAGCTGTTCCGCCACGGCCACATCCCGGTCGCGCAGGGCCTCGTCGGCCGCCGCCAGCACCTCGTCGCCGGGGACGTCCAACCGGGCGGCCAGCCGCCACTGCACCGCGCGGATCCGGTCGTCCGGCCCGCATGCCGTCATCGCGGTGGCGAGGTCGGTGCGGATCCGCCGGATCCGCAACGCTCCGGTGCGGGCGAGGACCGTGTGGGCGTGCAGCGGGTGGGCCACCCGGAGCAGCGGGACGCGAGCGGACTGGTCGAGCCGGACGAGCCGCCGATCCTCCAGCCGTTCGAGCACCGGCACCGCGACGAGCCGCTCGATCACGTCCAGCGGGGCCGAGCCGGCGACGGCCACGTAGCGCAGCGCGTCCAGCTCCTCGGGCGAGAGCGCTTCGAGCACCGCCGCCGCGGTGTCGCTGAGATGGGCGCCGCCGATCGCGCCGCCGCGCCAGGCCACGACGCCCTCCCGCGTCACCAGGGCGTCGCTGTCCACGGCACCGCAGAGCACCTCGCGCAGGAAGAGCGGGTTACCGCCGGTGATCCGCCACAGCCCGTCCAGGGTGAGCCCGTCCGCCGGAGCCCCGAGGACCGCCTCGACCAGGTCCTTCGTCCGCGGCCGGTCGAGCGGGGCGAGGTCGATCCGGGACCAGCGGCCCCAGCGCCGCAGCGCCTCGACCGGTGGCGCCGCGGCCGCATCCGTGCGGGTGGCCATCAGCACCCGCGCGCCGGTGTGGACGACCAGCTTCTGGACGACCCCCGCCGACCCCTCGTCCAGCCAGCTCGCGTCATCGATGGCGATGACGATCGCGCGTCCCGCCGCGGCCTTGAGCAGCGCGGCGGAGACGGCACCGAAAAGCTCTGCCGAGTCGTCCGGCGAGCCGTCCGCCTCCGGAAGGAGCTGGCGGACCGCTTCGAAGGGGAGGTCGCGGTCCGCCGGTGTGCAGGTGATCCGCGCGGTGTGGCACGAGCTGACGGCGCAACGGTGCAGAACGGCCTCGACGAGGCGGCTCTTGCCCACCCCGGTGTCGCCGGCGAGCAGCACCCCGTGCTGGCCGTCGGTGAGGAGCGGCCGGAGGATCGCCTCGACGTCCGGGCCCCGCCCGGTCAACGGCCACCGGCGCCGGACGTGGTGGGTGCGGATCGTCGTTGTCAGGTCGGGCATCAGGGCATCGGCCGTCCGTCGTGTCGGCGAAGCCCCCCAAGGCTCGCCGCCCACCGTTTCTCACATATACGTCTTTCCCGGCACCGAGACCAGGCGTATGGAGCGTATCCGAAGCCCGTGATCTGCGGCTCCGGCAGTTCAGCCGGCGTCAGGCCGCTCCGCCGCGTAGACGCTCATCCACTGCGGATGCAGCCGGTAGTAGACCACGTCGTTGTCCCAGTCGAAGGAGTCGCCGCCGTAGAAGTCCTTGAGGTAGGCGAGCAGGTCGGGCCAGTCCGCGGCCGGCTCGCCGTGCCGGGGGTTGAGGATCTCCACCGTGCCGTGCGTGAACACGCCCAGTTCCTCGCCGCGCATGTGCGCCGCGCTGACGGCCGGGCGGGCGGCCAGGTGGCGGGCCTTGACGGCGCTGCGCGCCGTGCCGAAGTGCCACTTGCCGCGCAGGAAGTGCCCGTCCACGCCGCTGATCCGCGGTTCGCCCTTCGCCGTCACGGTCGACAGGGCCAGGGTGCACATGCCGGTGAGGACTCCGGTGAGCCGCTCGGCGGACAGTGTGCTCTCGGTGTTGATGATCGAGCGGAGGTGCGCGGAGGAGCGGGACAGCGAGTCGTCCAGCAGGGCCTGCAGCTCTTCGAGGTCTTCTCGTGTTTCACGCATGTGCGGTCCTTTCCCATCAGTAGGTCTCGGGCCACGCCGACCCACGGCGCCGACCGGTGAACTCATGATCGCCGCAAAACCTGCCATCTCCTGTCAGGTTTTCCCTGCGGCCGAGTAGCGGCCTCCCGCCGCGGCCGCACTGGTGGCGCTCAGCCGGGCCGGGCTGTATTCCTTGTTCCTTCGGACGCGGACGGCGCGCGGAACGGAGATCGCTCGATGAGACTCGATGTGCAACTGGACGGCCGGCCGGACGAGGCGGCGCAGCGGGCGCGGGCGCTGATCGCCGCCGGGGTGGACGGCCTGTTCACCTTCGAGGGCCCGCACGACGTGTTCCTGCCGCTGATCGTCGCGGCCGGCGCGTCGGAGGTGCCGCCGACTGACCTGATGACCAACGTCGCGATCGCGATCCCGCGCAGCCCGATGCACCTCGCCACCACGGCCTACGACCTGCAGCTGCTGAGCGGGGGCCGGTTCCGGCTCGGGCTGGGCTCGCAGATCAGGCCGCACATCGAGAACCGCTACGGCTCGACCTGGAGCAGGCCGGCCGCCCGGATGCGGGAGACGGTGCTCGCGGTGAAGGCGATCCTGAACTCCTGGCAGGACGGCACCCGGCTGGACTTTCGCGGCGAGTTCACCAAGCACACCCTGATGCCGCCGACGTTCGTCCCCGGGCCGAACCCCTACGGCGTGCCGCCGGTCCTGCTCGGCGCGCTGGGACCGGTGATGACCCGGACCGCGGCGGAGGTCGCCGACGGGCTGCTGGTGATGCCGTTCCACAGCCACCGCCATTTCCGCGAGCGCACCCTCCCGGCCGTGGCCGAGGGCCTGGAGCGGTCGGGCCGCGAGCGGATCGAGGTGTACCCGCAGGCGATCGTCGCGATGGGCGGATCCCCCGCCGAGATCGAGGCCGCGAGCTTCGGCGTGAAGGGACTGCTGGCGTTCTACGGTTCGACTCCGGCGTACAGGCCCGTCCTGGACATCGAGGGCTGGGGGGATCTGCAGCCCGAGCTGAACGCGCTGTCCAAGACCGGCGACATCATGGGGATGATCGGCCTGATCGACGACACGATGATGCGGACCCTGGCGGTCGTCGGAACACCGGCCGAATGCGCCGCCGAGATCAAGACCCGATTCGGCGACGTGGCCGACCGCATCTGCGCCTACTTCCCCGGCTCGACCCACCCAGAAGAGACGATCACCACCCTCGCCACAGAACTACACAGAACACGGTGAACGGACCGCCCCGTCCTGGCGGGCCCCGTTGCCTGACTCAGGCCGGCTCGCCGACGTCGCGGGCGATCCAGCCAGGCGTGTCGAAGCGCACCGGCTGCGCGCCCACCAGCGCTGTGAGGTGATCCTCGATGCCCTCCAGCTCGGCGGCACCGATCTGCCGCGCCCACTGATCGCGAAGTTCCTCGAAGATCGTCTCGCCCTGGCGCAGCACATCGAAGCCGAGTTCGGTCACCCGGAGGCGCTTGCGGCGGGCGTCGCGGGGGTCCGGGTCGCGGGCGACGTATCCGCGCTCCTGTAGCACCGCGATGGTCTTCGCGGCCGACTGCTTGGTGATCGACAGGCGGCGGGCCAGCTCCGAGGCGCTGTCGGCTCCGGCGGCGATGGCCCGTATGGCGAAGTCGTGAACAGGACGCACGTCCTCATAGCCACGATCGGCCAGCTCGGCGGTCGCGGCATCCACGAGCGTGCGGAAGCCCCCGAGCAGCAGCAGCGCGAGATCGGCGCCAGAGCGAGACATGCAAGGAGGATACGGTCCTCGACAAAAGACAGCCTGGCTGTCTATTATTTCGACAGCCTGACTGTCGAAATAAGGAGAGAGGCATGGCCGCCGCACCAGCGAGCCCCGCCGTCCCCGGGATCACCCACCACCGCGCGCACGTCAACGGAACGACCCTGCACTACGTCGCCGCCGGGACCACCGGGTCCCCGGTCCTGCTGGTCCACGGGTTCCCCGAGACCTGGAGGGCCTTCCGCAAGCTCATCCCCCTGCTCGCCGCCGGCCACCGGGTCTTCGCCGTGGACCTGCGCGGCTTCGGTGACTCCGACACCGCGCCGGCCGACTACGACAGCAGGTCCTCGGCCGAGGACCTGCATGAGCTGATCGCGCACCTCGGCCTCGGCCCGGTCCACCTGACCGGGCAGGACATCAGCGGGGGGACGGTCTTCCGGTTGGCCGCCACCCACCCGCGGGACGTGCTCAGCCTGACCGCCATCGAGATGGGATTGGCCGGCTTCGGCCTCGAGGTACGGGCCGACGTCACCCGCGGCGGGGCCTGGCACATCGGGGTCCTGGCCGCGCCCGGCATTCCCGAGATGCTCCTGGCCGGCCGCGAGCGCGAGTTCCTCGGGCAGTACGCGTTCCCCTCCATGACCGCCGTCGCCGGCGCGGTCACCGATGCCGACATCGACGACTTCGCCCGGACCTACTCGCGCCCGGACGGCTGGCGCGGCGCGATCGGCCTCTACCGGTCGATGCTGCGGGAGGGACCCGAGCTCAAGGCCCTCGCCGAGTCCCCCGGACTGACCGTGCCCGTGCTGGCGGTCGGGGCCGGCGGCGGCCCGTTCACGGCCGGCACCATGTCCCGGGCCGCGTCGTCGGAGATCAGTTCCGTCCAGCTCGACGGCGTCGGCCACTACGCCGCCATGGAGGCCCCTGAGGAACTGGCGAGGGCAGTCCTCGGCTTCATCGACGGCATCGACGCCGCCTGAGCCATTGAAGCCATGCGCCGGATGTTGTCCGCTCCGGCGACGGACAGGTCGCCGGGGATGCGCAGGCCGAGTTCGTGTGCCGCGCGCAGGACGCCCAGGGCGACCGTGCCGGTGCCCTCGACGAATGGCGCGCGGCGACGCGCGGCTGACGCCGTATCCGTCGTTGAGCACCTTGAACACGGCCGTCCTTGTGACGGTCACCGCCGCTTACTCCGGCACGGGCGTCAGGGCAAGAGGGCGGTCGCCTCCACCTCGATCAGCCAGCCCGGAAGGCCGAGGGCCTGCACGCCGAGGAGGGTGCTGGCGGCGAGCGGCCATGGGTCGCCGTAGACCTCTTTGGCCGCCCCGAAGATGATCGGCACCAGTTCTGGCCGATGGTCGACGACGTAGATGTTGTGCCGGACCATGTCCACGGGAGCGGCGCCTACGCCTTCCAGAGCCAGTTTGACGTTGCGGAACGCCTGCCGGGCCTGCGCAGCGTGATCGCCGGGACCCACCAGCTCGCCGGACGCGTCGAGCGGGACCTGGCCGGCGAGGTATGCGGTACGGGCGGCCGGAGCGATCACGACGTGGGCGTACAGGTTCTGCACCGGCGGACAGAGGGCGGGCGGGTCGATCCGTGCCAGGGAGGGGGTCATGGGGTGCTCTCCGTTCAGGTGGGGACGCCGGCGAGCAGCAGGTCCGCGAGGTCGGTGGGGCGGCTCGCCTGGACGTAGTGGTGGGAGTCCAGCTCCGCGGTCGGGAGGCCGCGGGCGTGGAAACGGGCGGCGGCCTCGGCGAAGGCGTCGAAGCGCAGGCAGCGGACGAACATGCGGGGCAGATCCGCGGCCGGCGGCGGGCCGGGCAGCGGCTCCCGGTGCGTCCGCACCGGCATCGGGGTCGAGCCGGCGCGCAGCCATGCGGCGTCGCCTGGATCGTCCACGCCGATGGCGGCCGGATCGAGCGGTCGGGCGATCTCCCCGCCCGCGGCCAGATCGGCGAACACGTCGGCCAGCCAGGGCACGATGTCGAAGCAGGACTGCCCGGGCTCGGGCACGAAGGCGTCGATGTAGACGAGCGCGGACACCCGGTGGGAGGCGCGTCCGGCGGCCCCGGTGATCACCATGCCGCCGTAACTGTGGCCGACCAGCGTCACGCGTTCCAATTCCTCGCGTTCCAGGTAGCCGAGCAGGTCGTCGATGTGCGCGTGAAGGCCGATCCCGGCACCGCGCGGGTCGTCACCGCGCTCGGCGAGGCCGGGCAGGGTGGGTGCGTGCACGCGGTGGCCGGCCGCTTCCAGCAAGGGGGTCAGCCGGGACCAGATCCAGCCGCCGGCCCACGAGCCGTGCACCAGGACGTACGTCCGGCCCGGGTCAGCCGAGGACATCGGGCTCCTCCTCGAAGATCAGCGCCGACAGGAGCCGGAAGTTGTTGCGGGCCATGTTCGCGTTGCCGAACTGGCGGTGCGCCACCGCGGCCTCGTCGTCCGTCATGATCCGCGGTGTACCGGCCGCCTCGGCCAGGAGTTGCATTTCGCAGGCGCGGTTCATGCTGATGAACCACCAGGCGGCCTCCTCCACGGTGCGGCCGACCGTCAGCAGGCCGTGATGCCGCAGGATCGCGGCACGCGTCCCCCCGAGCCGGGCGGCGATCCTCCGGCCTTCGTCCTGTTCCAGGACCAGCCCCCGGTACTCGTCGAAGAGCACGTGGTCGCCCCAGAACGCGCATGACTCCTGGACGATCGGATCGAGCAGGCGGTCCAGGGCCGCCCAGGCGCGGCCGTGGAGGGTGTGCGCATGAGCGACGGCCACGACGTCGGGACGGGCATCGTGAATGGACGAGTGGATCCAGAACGCGGCCTTGTTCGTGCGCCTCGTGCCGTGGACGATCCGGCCCTGGGCGTCGACGAGCAGCAGATCGCTCACCTTGATCTTGGAGAAGTGCACCGAGTAGGGGTTCACCCAGAAGTGGTCGGCCAGTTCCGGGTCGCGGGCCGTGATGTGCCCGGCGACCCCCTCGTCGTACCCGTACCGGGCGAAGATCCGGAACGCGGCGGCGAGCTGGCGCTTGCGGTGCAGCCGCTGCTCTTCGACGGAGGCCGAGGTGAACGTCGGGGCCTCGTCGAGATCGAGTTCGGGCGGCGGGCCCGGTGCGTGGGTCGTCATCGTGTCGTCACTCCCTTCGACGTCCGCACAGGATGTGGCCCACACCACGACGTGTCAACCTCGGAGGCACAATAATTTGCCTGAGAGGCAAGAGCGGTAGGCTCTCGACCGTGACCTCTCACGCGGACGGCGGCCTCGGAAACGACGATGACGATCCGGAGAAGCGGGTCTCGGCCAGGCTCCGGGAGCTGCGGCGCGAGCGCGGGCTGACACTGACCACGCTCGCCGAGTGGACCGGGATCTCCGCGGCACATCTCTCCCGGATAGAGAAGGGCGGGCGCCAGCCGTCCATCGGGTCGCTGATCCAGCTCGCCCGGGCGTACGGCGTATCGCTGGGGGAACTGGTCGGTGACGAGCGACCGCAGGAGCACCATGTCGTGCGGGGCGACACCGCACCCGTGCATCAGGGCCCCGATGGACCCTTCGCGACGATGACCGGCCTCGGCCCCCGCTCCGCCCTGGAGGCCGTACGGCTGGAGCTGGCGGGTGGCCGCCCCCAGCGCACCGTCACCCATGCGGGCGAGGAATGGGTGTACGTGGTGCGCGGCCAGGTCATCGCACGTGTCGGCGGGGAAGACGTCACGCTCGCGACCGGGGACGCGCTGCACTTCGACGCGGCCGCCCGCCACTCGCTCTGGTCGAACGACGGCCCCGCCACCGTCATCATCGTCTCCGCGCCCCCCGCGGCCGTGCGCGCTCCGCACAGTGCGGGACCGGGGCCCGCGTAGGCGGCCGACCGGTCGCGGCGGCCGTTCTCACAGCCCGCGGGTGAGCAGGGCGAGGCCGAAGTCGAAGCGGTCCTCGAACGACCCGTCGGCAAGATGGCCGAGCACCCGGGTCAGCGCGGGATGCGCGTCCTGCGCCACCGCCGTGCGCAGGGTCTCGCCGACGGACGCCGGGGCGGCCTGCTCCTCCTGGGTGAGGCCGAGCGCGAAGTACACCGCCGTCCACGCCGTCCAGGCCGCTTCCCGCTCACCCGTTCCACAGTCCAGCAGCGCACTCACCAGGGCCTCCGCGACGCGCAGCGTGTGCTCCTCGGCGGCGTACGTCCCGGCCACCACCCTCGCGCCATCGCGAACGGACAGCAGTGCCCGCCGGTAGCGGCGCATCAGCTCGCGGAACCGATCGGCCGGCCCGGACGGCAGCTCCTCTGCCGACACGCGTGCGACGATCGCCTCGGCCATCAGCTCTAGCAGCCGCGCCTTGGTCTTGACGTGCCACGAGATGGTGTTCATCCGGACGCCCATCCGTTCGGCGACCGCGCGGAGGCTGACCACGTCCACACCCCCCTCGTCGAGCAGTTCGAGCGCCACGACCACGATCTCGTGCTGCCGTCTGGTGTTCGCCACCGAAGCCCTTCCCGTCCCTCTTGGTTGACGACCAAGAATATCTGGGACACCATCTTGTTCACTGACCAAGAAGATGAGGGGCTCGACATGGAAGACGTGATCGTCGTCGGCGCGGGACCGGTGGGGCTGTGGCTGGCGGCCGAACTGCGCCGCGGGGGCGTGCCCGTCCTCGTCCTCGAACAGGCCGAACAGCGGAGCCCGCATTCCAAGGCGCTGACCATGCACCCGCGGACGATCGAGGTACTGGCCATGCGCGGGATCGAGAAGGAGTTCCTGGACGAGGGCGTCACGCTGCCGGACGGGCACTTCGGAATGCTGGAGGACCGGCTCGACTTCCGGCCTCTGCCGACGCGCCATCCGTACACGCTGTTCCTCCCGCAGGCGCGCACCGAAGAACTGCTGGAGAGGCACGCGGTCGAACTCGGCGCCCGCCTCCTGCGGGGGCACACCGTCACCGGACTGGCACATGACGACGAGAGCGTCGAACTCGACGTCGAAGGCCCGGACGGGCGGCGGTACGCGATCGGCGCACGCTACGTCGTCGGGTGCGACGGGCCGGGCAGCACGGTGCGGCGGGCCGCCGGGATCGCCTTCCCTGGCACCGATGCCACGGTGTACGGCTTCCTCGGCGACGTCCGCCTGGACGATCCGCCGCGAAGCCCCGCGCTATCGGCCCACACGCCCGACGGTGCCTTGATAGTCGTCCCCATGGCGGGCGGACTCCACCGCATCGTCGGTGTCATGCCCGGCGGTTCCGGCGGCGAGCTCACCCTCGACGAACTGCGCGGCAACGTGGCACGGGTTCTCGGCCACGACCTCGGCATGCGCGATCCGATCTGGCTCTCCACGTTCGGCAACGCCTCACGGCAGGCCGCCGAGTACCGGACGGGCCGGATCATGGTCGCCGGCGACGCCGCGCACATGCACTTCCCCACCGGCGGGGTGGGGCTCAACGTGGGCGTCCAGGACGCGATGAACCTCGGCTGGCGGCTCGCCGCAGTGGCCCGGGGCCGCGCCCCCGACGGCCTGCTCGACGAGTACCAGACCGAACGCCACCCGGTGGGCGCGGACCTGCTGGAAAAGAGCAAGGCCCAAACCGCGCTGGTCACGGCCTTCACACCCGAAGGACGAGCGCTGCGGGCCGTACTCGGCGAACTCATCGCCGCACATCCCGACGTCTCGCTGGACCTCGCCTCCCGCCTGGCCGCGCTGAACGTCGCCTACCCTCCGAGCGACCCCGCTGCCCATCCGCTCACCGGTGCCCGCCTCCCCGACCTTCCGTTGCGCGACGGCCGCACGCTCTACGAACTCCTCCATGAGGCTCGCCCCGTACTGCTCGACCTGGGCGGGGGAGTCGACGGCATTCCCGTGGCAGTCGCGGAATCCGCCCGTGCGCTGGAAGCGGTCACGCATGAAGGGGCGCTGGGCGACGATGCACCGCTGGAATGGCGCGACGTCCGCGCGGCCCTCATCCGCCCCGACGGCCACGCGCACTGGGTCGCCACGGCACTCGACCGCCCTGGGGCGTCCCGTCCCTCGGAGCGGTCGGTCACGTGAACCAGAACAGGGCAGAGATCACGGCGGGGACCGCGCCCAGGAGCACCGCGATCGCCGTGATGACCGCGGGGAGACGCGGTGTGGAGCGCAGCACCCACACCACGAATCCGACAAGGACGAAAAGGGCCAGAATCACCACAACTCCGGCAGTCAGCGGGTCTTGCATGAATAGGCGCTCCTTTGGGCCCGGGGCCGTCCGCACGGGGGCGTGACGTGGATAGACCCCAGTTCGCCACACCATCAGGAGTGCCCGAGCCCGGAAGCGCCGTTGCGGAGCGAAGCGAGAGGACGCGGCAAGAGTCGCCCGTACCACCCCTGGTAATCGGGTAGACCTGGCGCCCGGGTCGGCGCGCTCCGCCAGCTGCTCTTGCGTCCTCTCCGATCCTCTCGGGTCCTTCCGTTTTCGCTCTGCGAAACCGTGCCCGCTCGTTCCGACCTGGGCGTTCAGGGAAACGAGAGGAAGCGGAAGGCCCGTGTGGCGCATGTTGACCATGAGTGATCGGCCGCGGTGGAAGAATGCTGACACTTGGCGCCGAGTCGTGATTCTTCCCCCGGCGCATCCCGACGTGTTGTGACGCTCTGAAAGCAACCGACCATGGCCGACAAGGCGCCGTTTCAGCATGACCTGACCCACGGGCCCCTGATCGAGAACCTGAACAATTTTCGGGAATTCTGTGGAGGGCCGAGCCTGGGTGACATCGAGCGGATCTCCGCGCAGCTCGCCAAGCACTACGGCGACCGCCGCTACGGCAAGATGACGCTGACCCAGCCCACGGTGAGCGCGGTGCTGGGCTGCAAGCGCAAGAAACCGCCCAAGCGGGCATGGCTGGTGGCCTTCGTGCTGGCCTGCGAGTGGTTCGCCTGGGACGAGGCCGGCGTCCCCACCGAATGGGGCGCCCCCGGGACCAAGCGCACCGAGCCTCCCGACCCCGACCGCGTCCTGGCGTCGTGGATCGAGGAGCACCAGGCCGCGCTCGCCGCCCACCGCTCGCGTTCCCGCACTTCCGACGCCCCCGCCGACCCTGCCGCACTACGTCATCCTGACGGGACACTGCGTCCCGACGACCGAGCTCGCACCGGCCGGCGTGCAGCAGGCCCGGCCCGACCCCGTACCCGACCCGGCCGCGGAGCCGGCGCAGCCGGTGCTGGACGCATCCCAGGCCCGCTTCCGGCAGGAGTTCGGCCTGTTGGGGCAGCAACTGTACGACCGGGCGGAAGAAGGCCACGTCGAAGCGGCCTTCCGCGTGGGCGCACTGCTGTGCGCGAACCAGTCGCCGGCCGAGGGCGCGTTCTACCTCGATCAGGCCAAGGACCAGCGCCACGCCGGCGCCGCGGCGCTGGGACGGGTGCTGGACCGCGATCGGCTCCGCCAGCGTGCTCTGGACGCCGTGTACGGTTTCGCCCGCGACGCCCACACCGACAACGAACTCCTCGCCGCGGTGTCCTACTGCGTGATCGGCGCCCGCAACGACCACACCGAGTCGGCGCTCATGCTGGCCACCCTGCTGATCGGCATGGGCCAAGGGGAACTGGCCGGCCACTACCAGCGGCACGCCGAGCGCCTCTGCGAACTCGCCGCCCGCGAACATGACTCACTCAAGGTGGCCGTCCGCGGACGCTCTCCGGTCGAGAACGGATCGAGTCGGCTGCTGGCCAGCATCGTCCCCGAGCCGCGCTTCGACCGGGCCAGCGCCACGCAACCCCTCAACATGACCGCGCTCTTCGCCACGATGGACGCCGAAGAACTCGCCGAAGCCGTCCAACGCATCCCACTGGCCAACACCACGTCGTCCTGAACCGAGAGTGTGCTGGTTCGCCGTTGTGGCGAGGGTTGCCGCCCGTAGGTTGAAATTGGACCTTGGCGGGTTCCGGCTCGGTGCCGGTCGATACGGCGGGTGGTGCAGGGTTGCTGGTCGAGGGTGCGTTGGTCGCGGGTCGCTACCGGGTTTCCGAGCTGCTGGGTGAGGGCGGCATGGGCCAGGTGTGGCGGGGCGAGGACCTCCGGCTGGAGCGACCCGTGGCGGTCAAGGTGCTGCAGCCTCATCTGATGCACGGTTCCGTCCGGGAGCGGGCACTATCGCGGTTCGAGCGGGAGGGACGTGCGGCCGCGCGGCTGGTACACCGCAACATCGCCGCGGTCCACGACGTCGGCGAGCACGACGGGCTGCCCTATCTGGTGCTGGAATACCTGCACGGCCCGGACCTGAAGGGCCTGCTGGACCGGCACCCCGGCGGGCTCCGGGTCGAGCAGGTCCTCAGGTTCGGGGCGCAGGCGGCCGAGGGCCTGGCCGCCGCGCACGCCGCCGGGATCGTCCACCGCGACGTCAAACCCCACAACCTGATGCTCGCCGCCGACGGCACGGTGAAAGTCTGTGATTTCGGGATCGCCCGGCTGCAGGGTGCCACCAGTGGCCTGACCGGCGGCGCCACGATCGGCACCATCGCCTACATGGCGCCCGAGCAGCTGATGGGGCAGCCCATCGACCATCGCGCCGACCTGTACGCCCTGGGGGCGACCATCTTCCAGTTGCTGACCGGCCGCCCTGTCTTCACCGGCGAAGACGCCCGCGCGGTGGTCGCCCAGCACCTTGCGGCACCACCACCACCGGCCGGCCCCCTCAGAGCCGACACCCCGCAGGAGCTGGATGCCTTTCTGCAGACGTTGCTGGCCAAAGAACCCGACCAGCGACCACCGGACGCGGCCGCCGTCGCCGAATACCTGGACGACCTGTGGAGACAGCGCACCGATCCACGCCACCCCATCAACGCCCTGCGGGCCCGTGCCGTCCAAGCCGGGGAGCATGGCATGGCCGGTCGCTACAGCGTCGCCGTCAGCATCCTGCAAAGCCTGGTACCCGACTACGAACGCGTCATGGGTCCCGAACACCCCGACACCCTGAACACTCGCCGCAACCTCGCCCACTGGAAGGGCCAGACGAATCTGTTCGTCCAGGCGGTCGAGCTGGTCGTGTCCAGCCAGTTCGGGTCGAGGTCGATGCTGCAGCGCAAGCTCCGCATCGGGTACCCCAAGACCGGGCAGCTGATGGACCTGATGGAGAGCCGCGGCATCGTCGGGCCGAGCAGGGGCTCCAAGCCGCGGGACGTGCTGACCAAGCGGGACGACCTTCCGGGCGTGCTCGCGGAACTGCGCGGCGGAGACTGACCCGGCGCCCGGAGAGCGGCCGGGAGGCTCCGGCGGGTCAAGGCTCGGGCGCGAGTTGAGCGCGCGGGTCCCGCAATGGGCGCGCGGCGGTCCTGTGCAGGCCGGGGGTGGTCGGCCGACGATGGCGGGCGTCCGGGTGGGTCGAAGGCGGGCCCCGGCAGGGAGCCAGGACAGCCCGGGGACGAGGAGCCAGGTCACCCATGGACGCCAGAGACGTACCGCAGTCGGCGCGGAGCCTCGCCGAACTCTTCCAGCGCACGGCCGCGGCGCGGGCCGGTCAGATCGCCCTGCGCGATTCGGACGGCGCCGCGGAGCTCACCTGGCGCGAGTACGCCGAGCGCGTGCGGCGGATCGCCGGCGGCCTCGCCTCGCTCGGCGTCCGCCGCGGGGACACCGTGGCGCTCATGCTCACCAACAGGCCGGAGTTCCATCTCGTGGACACGGCGGTGCTGCATCTCGGCGCCACGCCGTTCTCGGTCTACAACACGAGCCCGTCAACGCAGATCGCGCACCTGTTCCGCAACGCCGGCAACCGGGTCGTGGTGACCGAGCGGCAGTGGGTGACGACGGTCGGCGCCGCCGGCGGGGCGGTGGAGCACATCGTCTGCGTCGACGGCCAGGCCGAAGGCGCGGTGACGCTTGCCGACCTTGAGGCCCGGTGGCCGGAGGGGTTCGACTTCGAGGCCGCCTGGCGCGCGGTCGGCCCCGAGGACCTGGCCACCCTGATCTACACGTCGGGGACGACGGGGCCGCCGAAGGGCGTCGAGGTGGAGCACCGCGCGATCCTCGCGTGCCTGCGCAGCGGCCTCGACCTCCCCTATCTGGGCGCGGGTGCGCGGGGCGGGCGGCTGATCTCCTACCTCCCGGACGCGCACGTGGCCAACCGGTACTTCAGCCATTACCTCGCGATGGCCGCAGGCGCCTCGATCACCACGGTGGCCGACCTGAAGACCGTGGCGCAGGTGCTGCCCTCCGTCCGGCCGACCGTCTTCCTCGGCGTTCCGGCCTTCTGGTACAAGGTGCAGGCCGCGCTCACCCAGGCGATCACCGCGCAGAGCGGCGTGCGCCGGCGTCTCGCCACCCGGGCCATGGGTGTCGCCCGCGCCGCCGCGGACCGGCGGGCCTCCGGCCGGGCGGTCCCGGCCCACCTGGCGGTCCGGCTGGCCGCGGCGGACCGGCTGGTGCTGCGGCGGCTCCGGGCCCGCGTCGGCCTGGACGAGGCGGACGCGGTCATCACCGGTTCCGCCCCGATCGCCGCGGACGCCGTCCGGTTCTTCCAGTCGCTCGGCGTCGAGCTGTGCGAGGGGTGGGCGATGTCGGAGTCGTCGGCCGGCGGGGCGATCAACCGTCCGGGCGAGATCCGGCCGGGGACGGTCGGCCGGCCGATGCGGGACGTCGAGGTGCGGGTGGCGGCCGACGGGGAGCTGCTGCTGCGCGGGCCGACGCTGATGCGCGGCTACCGCGGGGACAAGGAGCGGACGGCCGAGGCGATCGACGCGGACGGCTGGCTGCACACCGGTGACGTCGCCACGGTCGACGCCGACGGGTACGTCACGATCGTCGACCGCAAGAAGGACCTGATCGTCAACTCCTCGGGCAAGAACATGTCGCCGGCCAACATCGAGAACGCCGTGCTCGTCTCCTGTCCGCTCGCCGGATCCGTGGTCGCGGTGGGCGACCGCCGGCCCTACGTGGTCGCGCTGATCGTCCTCGACCCCGTCGCCGTGCGGGCCCTCGCGCCCGGCGACGCGGACGCCGCCGGCGACGCGGACACCGCCGTGCTCGCGCGGCTGCCCGAGGTGCGCGCGGCGGTCGAGGCGGGCGTCGCGCGGGCGAACGCGACGCTGTCGCGGGTCGAGCAGATCAAGACGTTCCGGATCCTGCCGGGCCCGTGGGCCCCGGGCGGCGCGGAGCTGACCCCGACGAACAAGGTGCGGCGGCGGGCGGTCGCCGAGCGGTACGCGGCGGAGATCGAGGCCCTCTACCGGCGATAGGCCCCGGGCGGCTGCCCGGTCCACCGGCGGAACGCGCGCCGGAACGCGCTCGCCTCGGAGAACCCCAGCCGCCTCGCCAGCTCCTCGACGGACTCCTCGCCGCGGGCCAGGCTGGCGACGGCGGCCTCCCGCAGCAGATCCTCCTTGAGCTGGCCGATCGAGGTGTGCTCGGCCCGCAGGAGCCTGCGCAGGTGCTGCGTGCTCATGTTGAGCCGCGCGGCGATGTCGCCCGGCACCGGCCAGTGCCCGTTCAACCCGCGCGCGAGGATCCTGCGCACCTGGTCCGCGGTGGACGACCCGTAGTCGCGGGTCGCGAACCACACGTTCGGCTGGTCGGCGAGGTAGTCGGCGAGCTGCCGCTCGTCCCGCACCAGCGGCGCGGTCAGCAGGCCGCGGTCGAAGGCCAGCACCAGCCCGCCGGCGTCGAACACCGGATGCCGGCCGAAGACGATCTCGTAGTCCGCCGCGGACCCGGTGGACGGCCAGGGCAGGCGCAGCTCGCGCAGGGCGATCCGCCGGCCGATGAGCCAGCCCAGGACCCGGTGGATCAGCGTGGCGAGGAGCTCGCCGCCCAGATGGTCCGGATCGTCCAGCCGGCTGACGTCGATCTCCACTTCGACGAGCGCGTCCCCGGCCGTCACGCGCAGCCGGGGCGTGCCCAGCACCTCGCCGGCCTCGGCCAGCCGTTGCAGCGCCGCCCGCAGGTCCGGGACGTGGATCACCGAGCGCATCATGAGCTGGAACGCGCCCAGGCGGACGGGCGGTCCCAACCCGAAGAGCTCGTCTCCGGTCAGGATCCACAGCTCCTGGGTCAGCTCCGACACCTGGGCGACCGTCACGGCGGCACCACCGGACGGGTCCGCGGCGCTCGCGGGCAGACCCGCGCGCCGCAGCAGTGACGCCGCGTCCAGACCCTGCTGCTCACCGATGCGCACCAGCCGCCGGGCGACGTCCCCCGCCAGCAGCGCCGACCTGCTCACGAACGCACCATAACGCTCGGCCGAGTGCCCGGCGGGCCGCGGGCCGCCTGCGCGCGGCGGCGCCCGGCGGGCCGCGGGCCGCCTGCGCGCGGCGGTCATGGAATGTGCGAGGCACGGTGCTCGGCCGGGCGGGCGGAGATCCGTAGCTTCGCCGGTATGTTCAGCACGCAGCAGGTCGGGGTCTGGAGCGACCCCGTCGAGTTCGCGGTGACCGCGGATCGCGCGGTCGCCTACGCCGAGGCCACCAACGACCCCATCGCCGCCCATCGCGCCGGCACGCTGGCGCCTCCCGTGTTCGCGGTCGTCCCGGGCTTCTCGGTGATGGCGCGGCGGACGCTCGCGGCGGCGCCGGAGTCGGCGGCCGGCCGGATCCTGCACGGCCGGCACGATCTGCTGGTCCGGCGTCCGGTCGTGCCCGGAGACGTGCTGAGCACGCGCGCGCAGGTCGTCGGCGTCCACGCCCGCAGCTCCGGTGTCGTGGTGACCACGCTGGTGGAGACGCGTGACGCTGCGGCCGAACCGGTCAACGAGCAGTACTTCACCGGCTTCTTCCGCGGCGCGCGGCACACCGGTGAGGCCGCCGGTCGCACGGCTCCCGACCACGGAGCGGCCGACGACGTGCGCGGCCGGGCGCCCGACGCCGTCGTGGTGCAGAAGTTCGACGACGACCAGACCTTTCGCTACGCGGAGGCGTCCGGGGACACCATGCCCGTGCACCTCGACGAGGACTTCGCCCGCCGGGCGGGCCTGCCGGGGATCATCGTCCACGGCCTCTGCACGATGGCCTTCACGTCCCACGCGCTGATCGGGCACGCCGCGCCCGGCGACCCGGCCCGGCTGCGGCGCCTGGCCGTGCGGTTCAGCGCTCCCGCGCGCCCCGGCCAGACGATCACCACGACCGTGTGGGCGTCCGGGCCCGGCCGGTACGCCTTCGAGACGGCCGGCGACGGAGGCGTCCCGGTGATCACTGACGGCCTCGCCGAATTCACCGCCTGACGGCCGCACGCAGAAGGAGATCACCATGTCACGCAGGGTCTTCGTCATCGGAGTCGGCATGACGAAGTTCGAGAAGCCGGGTCGCCGCGAGGGCTGGGACTACCCGGCGATGGTCGCCGAGTCCGGGTCGGCGGCGCTGGCGGACGCCGGCGTCGCGTTCGCCGACGTCGGGGAGGTGTACGCCGGATACGTCTACGGCGACTCCACCAGCGGCCAGCGGGCCGTCTACGAGCTGGGCATGACCGGCGTGCCCGTCGTCAACGTGAACAACAACTGCGCCACCGGATCGTCGGCGCTGTGGCTGGCGGCCCGCGCCGTCGCCGGCGGGTTCGCCGGCTGCGTGCTCGCGGTCGGGTTCGAGAAGATGTCGCCGGGGTCGCTGTCGGAGGTGTGGTCCGACCGGGCCGGCCCGCTGGAGCGGCACATCGGCGCCCTCACCGAACTGCGCGGGCCGGGCGCGCCGATGGCGCCGTGGATGTTCGCCGCGGCCGGCCGGGAGCACATGGAGCGGTACGGCACGACCGCCGAGCAGTTCGCGCGGATCGCCCACAAGAACCACAAACACTCGGTGAACAACCCCTACGCCCAGTTTCAGCGGGAGTTCCCCCTCGACGAGATCCTCGGCGCGCCGACCATCGTGGAGCCGCTCACCAAGCTGCAGTGCTCCCCGACCTCGGACGGCTCGGCGGCGGCGGTCCTGGCCGGCGAGGAGTTCGTCGACCGCCACGGTCTCGCCGGTCAGGCGGTCGAGATCGTGGGGCAGTCCGTCGTGACCGACCTGGACAGCACCTTCGACGGCACCGCCGCCGCGATCGTCGGGGCGCACATGAGCCGCGCGGCGGCCAGGCAGGTGTACGAGCAGGCGGGGGTCGGCCCGGACGACCTGGACGTCATCGAGCTGCACGACTGCTTCTCCACCAACGAGCTGCTCAGCTACGAGGCCCTCGGGCTGTGCGCACCCGGCGAGGGCGGCGCGCTCGTCGACGCCGGGGAGACGACCTACGGCGGCACCTGGGTGGTCAACCCGTCCGGCGGCCTGATCTCCAAGGGCCATCCGCTGGGCGCGACGGGACTCGCGCAGTGCGCGGAGCTGACCTGGCAGCTGCGCGGTACCGCCGGCGACCGGCAGGTCCCCGCGGCCGCGTCCCGGTCGGGTGTCGCGCTCGCGCACAACATCGGCCTCGGCGGCGCCGCCGTCGTCACGGCCTACCGACCCGCCGAGCGGTGACCAGGAGGACTCATGAGCGACAGCACGATCAAACCCGAGACCGATGCCGGCGAGCATCCGGAGCCCACGTCCCGGCACGGTGACGGGGACGCCGGGCACCGCCTCTCACCCGAACGCCGCCGGTACCTCTGGCTGGCCCTCGGCCTGCTCCTGCAGCTCTTCGCCGTCGGCGGCCGCTGGGATCTGGCGCTGACCGCGTGGGGCTTCCAGATCTTCCTGCTGAGGTTCCTGCGCACCGGCCGGCCGTTGACGGGCCTGCCGCTGGTCTGGCTGGTGGGCGTCGCCGGCGGGCTGTTCTGGGTGGTGCAGCTCGCGGTGCCGCTGACCTTCCTGACGGTCATCGGCGTGCTGAGCCTCGCGTCCGGCTGCCTCGTGCCCTTCGCGGTGGACCGCTTCGTCTCGCCGCGGCTGGGCCCGCTCGGACGGCTGCTCACGTTCCCGGCCGCGCTGACCGCCACCGCGCTGCTGCTCGGCACCTACAACCCGTTCGGTACGGCCTACGGGCTGCTCGCGGTCACCCAGCACGCGAACCTGGCGCTGCTCCAGGTGCTGTCGGCCGCCGGGCCGTACGCGGTCACGTTCCTCATCGGCCTCGTCGCGACCGCCGCCAACCACCTGTGGGAGCGCGGCGCCTCGTGGCGCGGCGCGAGGCCAGCCTTCGCGGTGGCCGCCCTGCTCGGCCTGGTGATCGTGGGCGGACAGGCGCGGCTCGCGTTCGCTCCCGCCGCGACGGCGCCGACCGTCCGCGTGGCGGGCATCAACCCGACCGAGGCGACGCTCGCGGAGGCCGAGCGGCTGCTCGGCACGGACATCGGCGACCACGAGGCCGTATCCCGCGTGGATCCGGCGAAGGTGCGCGCCGCCGCCGACGCGATCTCCGCGCAGCTGTTCGCCGACACGCGGAAGGCGGCCCGGTCGGGCGCGAAGATCGTCCTCTGGTCGGAGAACGCGCAGCGGCTGCGGTCCGCCGACGAGCCGGCGTTCCTCGCCAAGGCCGGCGAGCTCGCCCGGCAGGAGGGCGTCTACCTCAATGTCGCCGCGAACGTCTACCTGCCCGACGCCCCCTACGGCCGGGACCAGACGGTGCTCCTCGGACCGGACGGCAAGGTGCTGTGGACGTACCAGAAGCGCCACCCCATCCCCGGGCTGGAAAGCTACAAGCCGGGCCAGGGCCCGGCGCCCGTGGTGGAGACGCCGTACGGCCGCATCTCCAACGTCATCTGCTACGACGCGGACTTCCCCGCCATGATGCACGTCGACGCCGACATCATGCTCGTCCCCGGTGGCGACTGGCCGGAGATGGGCCGCATCCACACCCAGATGGCGAGCCTGCGGGCCATCGAGAACGGCTACGCCCTGGTGCGGCAGGACTTCAACGGCTCGTCCCAGGCATTCGACCACCAGGGCAACGTCCTGGCACAGCAGGACACCACGCCCGGCGACAACGAGCCGTGGATCGTGGACGTCCCCACGCGCGGCACGACGACCCTGTACCGCCTGACCGGCGACGTCTTCGCCTGGCTGTGCGCCGCGGCGACCCTCGCCGCCATCGGATTCGCCGTCCGCCGCTCACGGTCGCGCGGCTGACGCCGCGAACACCCCTCACCTTCCAAGGAGACCCATGGGAAAGCTGGACGGACGCACCGCGCTGGTGACCGGCGCCGGACGCGGGATCGGCCGGGAGATCGCGCTCAAGCTCGCCGCCGACGGGGCCGGCGTCGTCGTCAACGACCTGGACGACGAACCGGCCGCGGGCACGGTCAAGGCGGTGGAGTCGCGCGGCGGCGCCGCGGTCGCCTGCCCCGGCAGCGTCACCGACGCCGCCTTCGCCGAGCGGTTCGTGGCCACGGCCGTCGACACCTTCGGCGGGGTCGACATCATCGTCAACAACGCCGGCTACACGTGGGACTCGGTCATCCAGAAGATGTCCGACGAGCAGTGGGAAGCCATCCTCGGCGTCCACCTGACCGCGCCCTTCCGCATCCTGCGCGCGGCGCAGCCGGTCATCGCGGAGGCGGTGCGCCGGGAGCGCAAGGCCGGCGGACCGGTCGCCTGCCGCAAGGTCGTCAACGTCTCGTCGGTCGCCGGCCTCGGCGGCAACGCCGGGCAGGTCAACTACGCGGCGGCGAAGGCCGGCATCACCGGGATGACCAAGACGCTCGCCAAGGAGTGGGGCCGGTACAACGTCACGGTCAACACGGTGGCGTTCGGCTTCATCCGCACCCGGCTGACCGAGGCGGCGGCCGGCCGGGGCGGCACCATCGAGGTCGAGGGCCGCAGCATCAAGGTCGGAGTCAACCCTTCGCTGCTGGCGACGGCGGAGCAGATGATCCCCCTCGGCCGCACCGGCACGCCCGAGGAGGCCGCCGGCGCGGTGTACCTGCTCTGCATGCCCGAGTCGGACTACGTCAGCGCCCAGACCCTCGTCTGCGGCGGCGGGCTGAGCCTGTGACGGGGGACGGGCCGAGCGGCCCGCTGGCCGGGGTCCGGGTGGTCGAACTGGCCGGCATCGGGCCGTGCCCGTTCGCCGGGATGATCCTGGCCGAGATGGGCGCCGACGTGCTCCGCGTCGACCGTCCCGTCCGGGGCGTCATGGACGTGCTCGATCCGGCCGCCGACCTCCTCGGCCGGGGCAAGCGGTCGATCGTGCTCGATCTGAAGCGCCCGGAGGCCGTCGCGGCCTTGCTGGACCTCTGCGACACGGCCGACGTGCTGCTGGAGGGCTTTCGACCCGGGGTTGCCGAGCGCCTCGGCCTCGGACCGGAGCCCGTCCAGGCCCGCAACCCCCGCCTCGTCTACGGCCGGATGACCGGCTGGGGCCAGATCGGCCCCGACGCGGCGACCGCCGGCCACGACATCACCTACATCGCCCCGACCGGCGCACTGCACGCGATCGGCGCGTCCGGCGCCCCCGCCGTCCCCCTCAACCTCGTCGGCGACCTCGGCGGCGGCGCCGCCTACCTGGTGATGGGCGTGCTGGCGGCCCTGCACGAAGCGCGCTCCACCGGCCGCGGCCAGGTGGTGGACGCGGCCATCGTCGACGGGACCGTCCACCTGCTCGGGATCGTGCACAGCCTGCTGGCCGACGGCAGGTGGAGCGACGAGCGCGGGACCAACCTGCTCGACGGCGGCGCGCCCTTCTACGCCGCGTACCGGACGCTGGACGGGGAGCACATGGCCGTCGGCGCCCTGGAGCCGCAGTTCTTCGCGACCTTCGTCCACCTGCTCGGCGTGGATGTCGACCCCGCCGACCAGTCGGACCGCGCCCGCTGGGACGGCATGCGCGCGACGTTCGCCGCGGCCTTCGCCACCCGTACACGGCACGAGTGGACGGAGGTCTTCGCGGGCAGCGACGCGTGCGTGGCACCGGTGCTGTCGCTGCGCGAGGCCGCCGGGCATCCGCACCTCGCGGACCGCCGCTCCCTGGTCGAGGTCGACGGCGTCCTGCAGTCCATGCCGGCACCGCGCTTCTCCCGACACCCCCGCACAGCCCCCGCCCCGGCACCGGCGATAGGACAGCACAACCCAGAGGTCGCCCCCACACCGCAGAGCCCGCAGGCGCCGGCCGGGCGAGCGCGCCGCCGCCGGTAAACCGCACCCCGCCCCTGGGGAAGTGTTGGACGTCCCTTGACGTGTACCAAGGTGAAGTATACAAACGTTCATACACCAAATCGAGGAGGCGGCCTTGGTCACTTACCGGACGGACGGGATGTCCCGGCGCGGGTTCCTGGCGGGCGCCGCGTCCGCCACCGCGCTCGGCGTGCTCGGCCTGGGAACGGCGGCGTGCGGCGGCTCGGGCGGTGGCGGGACGAAGGCCGCCCGAATTGGGTGGGTGGAGCCGAAGACCGGCCGGCTCGCCGCCGCCTACAAGCCCATCTACGTCGGCGCGCGGCTCGCCCTGGAGGACATCAAGGCGGCCGGCGGGCTGCTCGGGGAGGCCGTCCAGGTCAGCGAGCACGACGACAAGGGGAGCCCGGCCAGCCAGCCCGCCGTGGCGCAGCGGCTGATCCGGGACGAGCCCACCTTCGTGGTCGGCCCCACCGGGAGCTCGCAGGTGCTGGCGTCGGTGTCGGCGCTCGCCCGCGCGAAGCTGATCCAGTCGGCGTGGGGCGGCGCGGAGCTGCTCGGTGACGGCGACCGCTTCCCGCACCACTACCAGCTGGTCTACAACACCACCCAGCAGGCCAGGGTCGCCGCGCGCTTCCTGCACGAGGTCCGGGGGCTGCGCAAGATCGGCATCATCGCGGAGAACTCGGAGTTCGGCACCTCGATCAGGGACGCCGTCGTGGCGACGCTCCGCGACGACTACTCCACCAAGCCGGTGGCCGTCGAGGTGTTCGAGGTGGACGCGTCCGACATGACGCCGTTCGTCCGCAACCTGGAACGCGCCGGCGTGGACGGGCTGGGGCTGTTCACCGGCCAGCCGCAGGCGACGGTCCTCATCCTGCGGGCGATGGCGGCGAGCGGCTTCCAGCCGGTGATCGTGTCGCACGACCTCAACTACATCGACGCGCTCGGGGAGTTCCCGCGCCCGCTGCTCGACGGGTTCTTCGGCACCACCTACCGCGGGCTCACCTACACCGGTCAGGAGAAGCCGTCCGCGGAGGTGCGCGAACTGGTGGAGCGCATCAACGGGCACCCGGACACCGCCGGCCTCGGGTACTCGGCGGTGACGAGCCCCTACTACGACTACATGATGCTGATGGCCAAGGTCGTCGAGGACACCAAGAGCACCGACCCGGCGAAGCTCAAGGCCGCCCTCGACAAGCTGAGCGGCTACCCGGGCATCCGGGCGAAGGTCTCGTTCACCGCGAAGCGGCACTCCGGCATCGCCGACGAGGACATCACCATCGGCACCCTGATGTCGGCGAAGGACCCGGAGAGCCTCGGCGGGGTCCTGCGGCGCCGCGCGGACGGGATGTGACCGCTCGATGATCGCCGACATCCTGGTCGCGGGGCTGGTCTTCGGCAGCCTGTACGGCCTCGTCGCGATGGGCTTCAACGTGCTGCACCGGCCGACGAACGTGGTGAACTTCGCGCAGGGCGAGCTCATCATGATCGGCGCGATGCTGATGGCCGCCACGCCGATCGGCGGGCTGCCCTGGGGGATCGCCGTGCTCTGCGTGATGGCCGTCGTCGCGGTCGTCACGCTGGCCGAGGAGCGGGTGGCCGTCACCCCGGTGCTGCGCAGGTCGTCCCACGCCGCCGGCTGGGTGATCACCACGCTGGCGTTCTCGCTGCTGATCGCGGAGGCCGCCGGACGGCTCTGGACGGACCAGCCGAGCACCGTCGCGCCGCCGTGGCCGCTGTCCATGGACGTCAACCACGTGGCGGGGTTCCGGTTCTCCAGCTACCAGGTCGCGGTGGTGGCGGCCGCCGTCGCCGTGGTGCTGCTGCTCGGCCTGCTCGACCGCTCCCGGCTCGGCACGGCGCTGCGCGCGGTGGCCGCCGACCGCGACGGCGCCCGGCTGCGCGGCATCGACCCGAGGTCGCTGACCCGGCGTTCGTTCCTGCTCGGCGGTGCCCTGGCGGGACTCACCGGAGTGCTGGCGGCACCACTGCTGCTGGCCTCGGTGACGATGGGCCTCGGCCTGCTGATCAAGGGGTTCGCCGCCCTGGCGGTCGGCGGGATCGGCGACAACCGCGGTGTGCTGGTGGCCGGGTGGGTGCTCGGCACCGTCGAGGCCGCGGGCGCCGCCTACGCCTCGCCCGGCTCGCAGTCGGTCGTGCTGTTCGCGGCGATGCTGCTCATCCTGCTGGTCCGGCCCAACGGCCTGCGCGGTCTGGCGGTGCAGCGCCATGTCTGAGGTCATCCGGACACGGCCGGGCGCCGTGCGGCGTGCCGTCCCCTGGCTCGTCCTCCTGGCGGCGGCGGCCGTGCTGCCGCTGGTGAGCGGCGATCCCACGATCACCTACCTCGCCACCACGGCCGCGATCTACGTGGTGGTGGGCACGGGCCTGAACATCATGTTCGGCTACACCGGCCAGGTCTCGCTCGGCCAGGGCGCGCTGGTCGCCGTGGGCGCGTACACGACCGGTGCCCTCATGGCCGGCCACGGCTGGACGTTCTGGGCGGCCGCCCCCGCGGCGGTGCTGGTCACCACGGCCGCCGGGACGCTGATGGCACTTCCCGCGTTCCGGCTGTCGTCCTGGTACATCGCGCTGGTGACGCTCGGCGCGGCGATGGCGGTGCGCAGCCTGCTCGTCGAGTTCGAGGGGCTGACCGGGGGCTGGTCCGGCCTGGTCGGCATCCCGCGGCCCGCACTCGGGTCGTGGGAGCTGGGGGAGCGGGACGTCCTCTGGCTGGTCATCGCCGTGAACGTCGTACTGTTCGTCATGGTCCGCAACATCGTCGACTCCCGCTTGGGCCGGGGCATGATGGCCGTCCGGGACGCGCCGGAGATGGCGCAGAGCGTCGGCGTCGGCCCCGCACGGACGAAGCTGTTCGCGTTCGCGTGCGGCGGCGCCACCGCCGGGATGGGCGGGGCGCTGCTGGCCGTCCACCACGGGCTGGTGACGCCCGACGACTTCACGCTCGACTTCTCGATCCTCTTCCTGCTGGTGGTCATCATCGGCGGCGCGGCGCGCCTGGCGGGCCCGATCATCGGCACGCTGCTGTTCTTCGCGCTGCCGGAACTGCTGACGGGCCTGGCGGAGTGGCGCGGCCTCATCTACGGCGCGGCGCTGCTCGCGCTGATGGTGTACGCGCCGCAGGGCATCGCGGGGGCGTGGGACAAGCTGCGGGCGCGTTACCGGAAGGGCCGGGTGCCCGCCGCCGCTTCCACCGCCGATCCCGTGGCGGACGCCGCCGCGGACGCCGCCGGCGTGGCGGGGACCGCGGAGGTGGGGCCGCCGCGCGGCGAACCGATCGGCGTCGAACTGTCCGGCGTCCGCAAGTCCTTCGGCGGCGTGCACGCTCTGCGCGGCGTCGACCTCACCATCGAGCCCGGCAGGGTGCACGCGATCGTCGGACCGAACGGGTCGGGGAAGACGACCCTGCTCAACGTGATCAGCCGCCTGCTGCGGCAGGACGAGGGCCGGATCCTGTTCGGCGCCGAGGACGTCAGCCGGGCCACCGCCGAGCGGCTCGCCCGGCGCGGTGTCGCGCGCGTCTTCCAGACGCCGCGGCTGCTCGGAGCGTCGAGCCTGCGCGACAACGTCCTGCTCGGCGCCTACGCGCGCGAACGGGCGGGCGGGCCGGCGACCGTCCTGCGGCTGCCCCGGGCCCGGCGCGAACGGGCCGCGCTGGCGGTGGAGGCCGACCGCCTGCTGGCCGCGCACGGCCTGGCCGGGCGGGCGGACGAGGAGGCCGCCGCGCTGCCGCACGGCGAGCAGCGGTTGCTGGAGGTGGCGCGGGCCCTGATGGCGCGCCCGCGGCTGCTGCTGATGGACGAGCCGGCCGCCGGGCTCACCCCGCGCGAGCTGGAGGCGCTGGGACGCCTGATCCGCGCGATCCGCGACGCCGGCACCACCGTCGTCCTGGTGGAGCACCACATCGAACTCGTCGCGAACGTCGCCGACGTGGTGACGGTCCTGGACCGGGGCGAACTGGTGACGTCGGGGGCGCCGCAGGACGCCCTCGGCGACGCGCGGGTCGTCGAACTGTACTTGGGGGCACCGGCATGACGGCGCAGGGCGAGGAACTTATCACCGTGTCCGGGCTGAGCTCCGGGTACGGGGCGGTGCCGGTGGTCCGCTCGGTGGACCTCGCGGTCCGGACGGGCGAGGTCTTCGCGGTGGTCGGCGGCAACGGCGCCGGGAAGACCACCCTGCTCAGCACGATCTCGGGGCTGCTGCGCCCCACGTCCGGATCGGTGCGCCTCGGCGGTACCGACATCACCGGGTGGAGTCCGGAGCGGATCGTGGCGCACGGCCTCGTCCACATCCCCGAGGGCAGGCGCCTGTTCACCGGGCTCACGGTCGCCGAGCACCTGCGCCTCGGTCTCTGGAACGTCCCGAACCGGCGCAGGGTCGAGCGGGAGCGGACGGAACGGGTCGTCGACCTGTTCCCGGTCCTGGGCGAGCGGATGGACGCCTACGCGGAGGTGCTCAGCGGCGGGGAGCAGCAGATGCTCGCCATCGGCCAGGCGCTGATGCGCGAACCCCGGGCACTGCTGCTGGACGAGCCGTCCATCGGCCTCGCGCCCGTGATCATCAAGCGGGTGTTCGCGGTGGTGGACCGGCTCCGCGAGCAGGGCCTGACGGTGGTCCTCGTCGAGCAGCGCGTCGGCGAGGCGCTGGCGCTCGCCGACCGGGGGCTCGTCATGCGGCATGGTGCGGTGGAGGCGTTCGGGGACGCCGCCGAGCTGGCGGCGGACCCGGCGCTGCGGGTCGCCTACCTGGGCGCGGCGGCCGGCGGACAGCGGAACGAGGAGTGACATGACCGACGAATGGTGGGGCCCGGCGGTGCCCGAGGCCGAGGACTGCGTGGTCGGGGAGCTCCTCGTCCGCCGTGCCGCCGAGCACCCCGACCGGGTGTACGCGGTCTTCCAGGACGGGACGCGGTGGACGTACGCCGAGACCCTGGCCGAGGCCGAGCGGGTCGCCGCCGGGCTGCACGGCCTCGGTGCCCGTCCAGGCGACATGGTCCTCTCCTGGCTGCCGAACGGGCCGGACGCGCTGCGCGTCTGGTTCGGCGTGAACCTGCTCGGCTGCACCCTCGTCCCGCTCAACACCGCCTACCGCGGTGGGCTGCTCGAACATGCGGTCCGGCTGTCGGGAGCGCGGGCGGCGGTCGTCCACGCCGAACTGGCGGGGCGGCTGGCCGCCATCGACACCGGCGGGCTGGAACGCGTGGTGGTGCTCGGATCGGGCGATGCCCGGCCGGAGACGGCACCGGGGCTGGAGATGTTCGGGCCGGAGGCGCTGGCCGCGCCGGCTCCCGGTTTCCGGCCGGCGGCGCCGGCCCGGCCGTGGGACCCGTACGCGGTGGTCCTGACGTCCGGGACGACCGGGCCGTCGAAGGGCGTCCTGTGCTCGTACGTGCAGCTCGCGGCGTGTGCGCGCGCCGCGTTCACGGGTTTCGGGGCGGCCGACCGCTACATGGTGAACCTGCCGCTGTTCCACGCGGGCGGCACCATCGGCACCTACGCCGCGCTGCTGTTCGGCGGGGGGATCAGCCTCGTGGACGCGTTCGACACCGAGTCGTTCTGGCCGGCCGTCCGCGCGACGGAGACCACGCACGTCACGCTGCTCGGCGTGATGGCGGCGTTCCTCGGCAAGCGCCCGCCGTCCCCGCGGGACCGCGCGCATCCGCTCCGGCGCGTCTTCATGATCCCGCTCATCGAGGACAGCGCGGCCTTCGCCGAGCGCTTCGGCGTCGACGTGGTCGCCATGTTCAACATGACGGAGGTCTCGATCCCGATCATCTCCGGGGCCGATCCGGAGGTGCCGGGCACGTCCGGGCGGCTGCGGCCGGGCGTCGAGGCCCGGGTCGTCGACGAGCACGACCGGGCGGTCCCGGACGGGGAGGTCGGCGAGCTGGTGCTGCGCACCGCGCAGCCCTGGGCGATGACCTCCGGCTACCTCGGGATGCCCGAGGCGACGGCGCGGGCCTGGCGCAACGGCTGGTTGCACACCGGCGACGCCTTCCGCACGGTGGACGGCGAGTACTTCTTCGTGGACCGGATGGGCGACACGATCCGGCGGCGCGGCGAGAACATCTCCTCGGCCGAGGTGGAGGCCGAGCTGCTGGCGCATCCGGCGGTCCGGGAGGCCGCGGTGGTCGCGGTGCCGAGCCCGCACGGCGAGGACGACGTGCTCGCGGTCGTCGCGCCCGTGGACGGCGAGGTGGTCGACCCCGCCGAGCTGCTGCGCTTCCTCGTCCCGCGGATGGCGCACTTCATGGTGCCCCGCTACGTGCGGGTGGTCGACGCGCTGCCGCACACGCCGACGAACAAGATCGAGAAGCACCGGCTGCGCTCCGCGGGAGTCACGCCGGACACGGCCGACCGCGAGCTGCTGGGCGTGGTCGTCCGGCGGGACCGCATCGGCGGGACGTCCGCCACCCGCTGAACCGGCGGCGGAACCGCCCGGCCCGGAGGGGGCACCGGCACGTCCGGTGTCCCCTCCGGCCGCCTCGCGGGCGGACCGTCCACCCGGCGGACCGCCGGGCGCCGGGACCGCCGGGCGTCAGGTCTGCTCGGGGTCGGCCCCGACGAGCTGCAGGGTGAGGAAGGCGTACTGGTCGGCGAGTTCCCGGGCCGTCAGCGACCCCTCCGGCCGGAACCACTGCCCGGCGTTGATGCACATGTCCAGGACGGCCTTGGCGACCACGTCCACCTGGGCCGGGCGCTGCGACCGCGGGTCGCTCAGCCGGAACCGGCCGGCGGCCAGGCCCCGCTCCAGCGTCCGCTCGAAGATCCGGCGGACGCGTCGCTGGGCGTCCAGGACCTCGCGGGCCTGCTCGGCCGGGAGGTGGCGCCATTCGGTCCGGGCGACGAGGCCCTCGATACGCCGCTCGGTGTGGAACAGCGTCAGCTCCCGCACCAGCTCCGCCAGCTGCCGGTCGGGCCGGTCGCCGCCGTGCAGGAGGCCCTCCTCCAGCAACGCCTCGGAGTCCTCGTGGGCCCGCTTGAGGATCGCGTAGAGGACGTCCTCCTTGGATCCGTAGTGGTTGTAGAGCGAGCCCGCGGTGACCCCGCACGCGGCGGTGATCTTGCGGACGCTGGTGGCGGGGAACCCGTCCTCGTAGAACAGGCGGGCCGCCTCGTCAAGGATCCGCCGGCTCATCGAGGCCGCGGCCGGTGCGGCGGCGCCGGTCGTCCGGGAGCGTGTCGTAGCCACACCTCGACGCTATCACCACATGAACGTTCATTGACCTGGCTGCGCCGAATCTGGTAAACAAACGTTTGTATAGAAGAGGGGGCGTGATGCGTGAACCGGTGATCGACGTCTGTGAGGTCGCCTATGACACCGAGTGCTGGACGGCCTATCTGCGTGCGCTGGCCACCGCCGCGCCGCGCTACATCGTCCTGTTCGCCGGGCGGTTCGCGGCCCTGACCGGACGGCCGCACGCCGAGGTCGCGGCGGACGCGGCGCGCGACCCGGCCGGCACGGCGGAGCGGCTGGCCGGCGTCCTCGGGGACGGCTTCGACATCGACCGCCATGTCGCCGCGCTCGCCGAGACGGGGGTCGTCCATCAGGTCCTGCACGGGGGGCCGTGGCCCATCGGGGACGGCACCGTCAACGACCGGGTCGCCGGCTACGCCGCCCGGCACCCCGGCCGGCTCAGCGTGTGGGCGGGCGTCAGCCTCGCCGATCCGCGGTCCGGGCTCGCCGAGGCGCGCCGTGCGCTCGACGACCTCGGCGCGACGGGCCTGTCGGTGATCCCCTTCCTCGACGGCGGCGACCCCTCCGGGCCCGAGCACGCCGAGTTCTGGCGGTTCGCCGCCGCCGTCGGCGTCCCGGTGTGGCTGCACTGCGGGCAGCACTTCCGCTCCGACGTCCCGATCGACGTCTCGGCGCCGCGCGTGCTCGACCGGATCGCCGGCGCCCATCCCGGCCTCGTCCTGGTCGCCGGCCATGGAGGCTGGCCCTGGGTCACCGAGATGCTGGCCGTGGCGCAGCGGCACGCCAACGTCCACCTGGAGTTCTCCTCGCACCGCCCGTCCAGGATGGCGGCCCCCGGATCGGGCTGGGAGGCGCTGCTGACGCTCGGCGCCGGACCCGTCCGGGACCGGGTCATGTTCGGGTCGACCAGCTGGACGCAGGCCCGGCCGGCGGCCGCGCTCGCCGCCGAGGTCGCCGGGCTCGGCCTGCCGGACGGCACCGTCCGGGCCTGGCTGCACGGCAACGCCGAGGTGCTGCTGCGCCGGGCCCGTTCCGGGGCGGCGGCGTGAACGGCCGCCGGGTCCTGGTCACCGGCGCGGCCGGAGGCATCGGCACCTCGCTCGTCGCCGAACTGCTGCTGCACGGCGCGCGGGTGCTGGCGACCGACATCGACGAGGCCGGGTGCCGCCGCCTGGAACGCCGCTTCGGAACCGAGGTCGCCGACGACCGGCTGCACACCATGCCGCTCGACCTGACCGGAGGCGGTGCGCCGCAGCGGCTCGTCGCCCGCGCGGTCGAGCGGCTCGGCGGCCTCGACGGCCTGGTCAACAACGCGGGCGTCGAGCACCGCGCACCGCTCGGCGAGCACCGCACCGCCGACTGGACGCGCGTGCTGGAGGTCAACCTGTCGGCGCCGTTCCGGCTGGCCCGCGAGGCGGCCCCCGCCCTCGCCGGGCTGCCGGGCGCCGCCGTCGTCAACGTCTGCTCGATCGCGGTGACCGGGTTCGCCGGGCAGGCCGCCTACGACGCGAGCAAGGGCGGGCTGCTCAGCCTGACCCGGTCGCTCGCCGTCGAACTGGGCCCGCTCGGCGTCCGCGCGAACGCCGTGTGCCCCGGCTTCATCGACACTCCGATGCTCGATGAGAGCGGGCTGCGCGGGCTGGCCGAGAAGGTCGCCGCGCGGCTGCCGCTCGGCCGCTGCGGGTACCCGGAGGAGGTCGCCGCCGCGGTCGTCTGGCTGCTGGGAACGAGCGCCGGTTACGTCACCGGCCAAGCACTGTTCGTCGATGGAGGGATGGTCCGAGCATGACGCAGGGGCAGGGGAGCACGGCGTCCGGAGGCGGCGGGGTCCTGCTGGTCTCGCGGCCGGCGCCGGGGGTCCTGTGGCTGACCATGAACCGCCCGGACCGGCGCAACGCGCTCGACCGCGCGCTCGGCGAGGAACTGCTGCGCGCGCTGGAGCGCGCCGAGACCGATCCGCAGGCCCGGGTCGTGGTGCTGACCGGCGCGGGCAGCGCCTTCTGCGGCGGGGACGACCTCGGCGCGGTGGACGAGCACCTCGCCGGAGAGCGCAGGCACTCGCCGGTCCTCGGCGACACCGCCGACCCGGTGTACCTGCGGATCGTCGAGGCGATCGTCACGGCGCCGCAGCCGGTCATCGCGGCGGTCAACGGCGCCGCCGCCGGGGCCGGCACCGAGCTGGCCTGCGCCGCCGACCTGCGGATCGCCGCGGACACGGCCCGGATCGGCAGCTGCCTGGTCAACGTGGCGCAGACCGGCACCGCCGTCATGCTGGCCCGCATCGTCGGGACCGCGAAGGCGACGGAGATCTACCTGTCCGGAGGGCTGCTCGACGCCGCCGACGCCGAACGCCTGGGCATCTACACCCGGGTCGTCCCGCCGGCGGACCTGCCGGAGGCGGCGCTCGCCGAGGCCCGGCGCCTCGCGGCCGGCCCGACCCGGGCGATCGGCCTCTACAAGCAACTGCGCGAGAGGGTCTACGGGCAGCCGCTCGAACAGGCGCTCCGCATCCAGAACACCTTCCACATCCGCAACAACCGGGAAGTGCACGACGCGGTCGAAGGCGCGCGGGCCTTCGTCGAGAAGCGCAGCCCCGAGTTCACCGGCCGCTGAGGAGAAACGCATGACCATGACAGACGGCGACGTCTTCGGCCGCCTCGACGGCAGGGTCGTCCTGATCACCGGCGCGGCGAGCGGCATCGGCGCGGCCTCGATGAGGCTCTTCCGGGCCGTGGGCGCCGAGGTCGTCGGCGTGGACCTGACGCCGGGGGAGGGGATCGTCCAGGCGGACGTCTCCGACCCGGCCCAGGTCGCCGAGGTCGTCGAGGCGGTGGTCGCCCGGCACGGCCGGCTCGACGTCGTCCACGGCAACGCCGGCGTCAACGTCCCCGGACGCCCGCACAGCCTCACCGACGGCGACTACCGCAAGGTGATGGGCGTGTGCTGCGACGCCAACTTCTACCTGGTGCGCTCCGCCGTCGGGCACATGCGCGCGGACGGTGGAGTGTTCGTGTTCACGTCCTCGATGTGCGGGGTCGCGGCGACGCCGCGCTCTCCCGTCTACAACATGGCCAAGCACGCCCTCATCGGCCTCGCCCAGTCGGTGGCCGTCGACTACGGTGCGCAGGGAATCCGTGCGGTGGCGCTGGTCACGGGGCCGACGCACACCGGGATGGTGGACGAGTTGTGGCCGCCCGGCCCGCTGCGCGACTCCCTCGCCGCGACCACGTCCGTCGGACGGCTCGCCACCCCCGAGGAGCAGGCCCGTGCCGCCGTGTTCGCCGCGCTGCCCGGCAGTTCCTTCCTCACCGGCTGCGCCCTCACCGTGGACGGCGGCGCGACCGCCGGCTGGAACGAGATGGCCCGCACGATGCTCGCCCTCAAGGCGGTGTGACGATGGAACTGGGACGCATCGAAGGCGGCGTCGAAACCCCGATGCGGGACGGCGTGCCGCTACGCGGCGACCTGTGGCGGCCCCCGTCCCCGTCCCCGGCCGTGATCTTCCGGACGCCGTACGGCCGGCGGCGGATCAGCTCCGACGCCCTGCACCCGCAGCACTGCCTCGCCGGCGGGTTCGCCGCCCTGGTCCAGGACACCCGCGGCCGCTTCGACTCCGGCGGCGAGTGGCAGGCCGTCATGTGGGAGCAGGAGGCCGAGGACACCTACGACACCGTGGAATGGGCGGCGGCGCAGCCCTGGTGCGACGGCAACGTGTTCCTCGCGGGCACGTCCTACCTCGGCATCGTCGCCTGGCTCGGCGCGGCGCTGCGGCCGCCGCACCTGCGGGGCATCGCCCCGGCCATGACGACCGGCGCGGCGGCGGACGCCCGCGACACCGGCGGAGTGCTCCGGCTGGACCACCTGGTCGGGTGGCTGGCCTACATGGCCGCGGACTGGCTGGGCCGGCAGGGGCCCGACGCGGACCCGGCGCTCGTCGCCAAGGTCGCGGCGCTGATCCACGACCCGGAGCGGGCGATGCGACGGCTGCCGCTCGCCGGCATGCCGGAACTGGACCTGCCCGGATTCCCGATCCGCATCGGCGACCTGCTGGACGGCCGCGTCGGGGCCCTGCCCGACTGGGACCACGCGGCGGTGGAGGTGCCGGTCCTGTCGGTGACCGGCTGGTACGACGTCTACGCCACGGCGACCGTCCGCGGCCACCTGGAGATGCGGCGGCTGCGCCCCGACCTGCGGCACGAGCTGATCGTCGGGCCCTGGGCGCACACCGGCGCCCTGACCCACGTGCAGGGCGAGGTGAACTTCGGCGTCGCGGCCTCGGCGGCCGCGGCCCGGCTCCCCGCCCGGCACCTGGACTTCTTCCGCCGCTGCCTGGACGGGCCGGGCGAATCCGCCCCCGTCCTGTACTTCCTGATGGGCGCGGACCAATGGCGGACCGCCGAGCGGTGGCCCCCGGCGGACGCCGCCGGCCATGCCCTGCACCTGACCGGGCCGGCGGTCGCGGGCGGAACGCCCGGCGGGCTGACCGCCGCGCCCGCCCCGGCGGAACCCGACGCCTACGTCCACGACCCGGCCGACCCGGTCCCGAGCCGCGGCGGGCGCGTCCTGCACCTCGGCCGGCTCGCCCCCGGGCCGCTGGACCTCGCGCGAATCGCCACGAGACCCGACGTCCTGCTCTACCTCGGCGACGTGCTCGACGAGGACATCGACGCCACCGGCCCGGTCCGGCTGCGACTCGCCTTCGCCACCGACGCCGCGGACGCCGACGTGATGGCCCGCCTGGTGGACCGGCTCCCGGACGGGCGGCTGCTGCCGGTCTGTGAAGGAGTGGTCAGGTTGAGCCACCGCGATGGCCCGGAAACCACCGTGCCGCGCGGAGAACCCGTCCAGCTGGAGATCGACCTCGGGTACACGGCCCAGCGGTTCCGGGCGGGTCACCGCATCGGCCTGATGCTGTCGAGCAGCAACTTCCCGCACTTCGACCGCAACCAGGGCGCCGGGGAGCCGATCGCCACGGCCGGACTGGGCACGCCGTCCACACAGAGCGTCCACTACGGCGCGTCGGTCCTCCTCCTGGGCGACGAGGCCGAGCCGTGACGCCGCGGCACCGGACCCCGGACCGAGCACGGACCCGACTCACCCAAGGACTGACATGACGATGTGGACCCGAGAAGACAGCGGCGGCGTCGCCGTCCTCACCTACCGCAACCCGCCGCGCAACTTCCTCACCTTCGGTGCGCTCGAAGAACTGGACGCGGAACTCGCCCGGCTGGAGACCGACCCGGACATCGGCGTCGTGATGCTCACCAGCGGCGTCCCCGGCTACTTCGCCGCACACGCGGACCTGGACGAACTCGCCGAACTGTCCCGGGGACCGGTGCCGCGGGCCAAGATCTGGTACACCGCGATGCGGCGCATCGAGCGACTCCCGCAGCCGGTGATCGCCGCGATCGACGGCCAGGCGTGGGGCGGCGGCCTCGAACTGTCCCTGGCCTGCACGCTGCGCTGGGCCTCGGCCGACGCCCACTTCAGCCTTCTGGAGACCTCCCTCGGCATCATCCCGGGGGCCGGCGGCACCCAGCGCCTGGCCCGGCTGATCGGCCCCGGGCGGGCCGCCGACATCGTCCTGTCCGGTGACATCCTCACCGCCGAGCAGGCCGGGACGGCCGGGATCGTCGAGCGGGTGCTCCCCGCCCCCTCCTTCCACGTGGAGGCGTTGCGCCTGGCCCGCAGCATGGCGTCCCGTCCCGCCGCCGCGCTCGCCGCGGCGAAACGCGCCCTGGTCGAGGGCTCCCGGCTGCCGCTCGCCGAAGGTCTCCGCATGGAGGCCGGGCTCTTCGCGGAGCGGCTCGCCGGCCCCGAGTCCCGGGAACTCCAGCGGGACGCCCGGCACCGCTACGCCGAGGCGGCCGACGACGAGCGCGTCACGTTCGGGGACCGCCGATGAGGACCGCCGTCATCACCGGCGCCGGCCGCGGCATCGGCCGGGCCGCCGCGCTCGCGCTCGCGCGGGACGGCTACGCCGTGGCGGTCGGCTACCACCGGAACGCCGTGTCCGCCGCCGGAGTCGTCGACGAGATCCACCGCAACGGCGGGCACGCCGCGGCCTTCGCGCTGGACGTCGCGGACCGGGACCAATGCGCGGAGTTCGTGCGCGCCGCGAGCGAACGCCTCGGCCCCGTGCGCGCCGTCATCTCCAACGCCACGGGCTTCGGCGCCACCTCACCGGCATTCGGAAAGGCCCTCGACACCCCCTGGCACACCTACGAGCAGATGTTCGCGACCCGCGTCGGCGCACTCCTCGCCCTGGTGGCGGCGGCGCGCCCGCAGTTGGCCGACGGAGGCCGGGTCGTGACGACCGTGAGTACCGGGACGAGCCGGCACGTCCCCGGCTACGCCGCGATCGCCGCCGCCATGGCCGCGGCCGAGTCCGTCGTCCGCTACCTCGCGGTGGAACTCGGCCGCGACGGCATCACGGTCAACCTGGTGAGCGGGGGCGTGGTCGCCACCGACGCGCTGCGCGACATCACCCCCGACCCGGAGCGGCTCCTGTCCGCCGCCGCCCGCGCCACCCCCCTGGGCCGCGCCGGCACCCCCGAAGACCTGGCCGGCGTCATCTCGTTCCTGTGCGACGGCAAGGCCGCATGGATCACAGGCCGCTCCCTGACCGCCGACGGCGGCAACTCTCTCCGCTGATCCCGTAGACCGCTCCCCACGGAGGCACCCGCACATCAACCGCGCGGCGCGTACTCCTTGAGGGTGATCGAGGTGGCGGCCGCGTGGATCGGTGCGACGACCCTCTCCACCATTCGTTCCCGGCCCGGCATGCGCGCCATCAGCCGCATCATCGTCATCGCGAGCCGGACCCCGCGCCGGGTCCGCAGCACCATGCGCCTGAGGTTGGCCGGGCCGAGCTTCTGGTTCCGCTCGGCGAACGGGCGCATCTCCCGCTCGTAGGCGGCGAACGCGGCCTCGTGGTCTCCGTTCGCCCTGCTCGACTCACCGGCCAGTTCGCCGGCGAGGACGTAGGCGCCGACGAGGGCGAGGCTCGTGCCCTGGCCGGACGCGGGGGACGCGCAGTACGCGGCGTCCCCGAGCAGCACGACCCTGCCCCGCGACCAGCGGTCCATGCGGACCTGGCTTATCGAGTCGAAGTAGAAGTCGGCCGCCCCGTCCGCCGCGTCCAGGAACCGCGGGACCTCCCAGCCCTCGCCCGCGTAGTTGGCGGCGAGCGCCCGCACCTGCGCGGCCCTTTCGCGCGGGACCTCCTCGGCGGAGCGGAACAGGAACATCGCCTTCGCGCCGCCGCGTGCCGCGCTGTAGGACAGGGCGCTGCGGCCGGCGCCGACGTAGGTGACCTCTTCGCGGTCCAGGCCCAGGTGGTTCGGCACGCTGAAGATCGAGATGCGGTGCCCGAGGTCGTGCACGAACCGCTCCTCCGGCCCGAATGTCAGCGCCCGGGTCACCGAGTGCAGGCCGTCCGCGCCCACCACCAGGTCGAACGTCCGGGTGCCGCCACTGGTGAACTCGGCCTCGACCCCGGTGGACGTCTCGTCCAGCGCCGCGATCGAGTCGCCGAACAGGAACTCGGTCTTCCCCCGCACCTGCTCGAACAGCAGCCGGTGCAGGTCGCCGCGCAGGATCTCGACGTCGTCCCGGACGCGTCCGCCGAACGCGTCGCCGTCCATGCTCGCGACCCGCCGGCCGGCCGAGTCCACGATCGTGCCGCTCCGCACGTCGGTGCGCAGCGCGCGGATCTCCTCCAGCAGCCCCATGCGCTCGACGACCTGCAGCGCCGCGCCCCGGATGTCGACCTTGTAGCCGCCGGCGCGGATCTCGGGGGCGCGCTCCACGACGGTGACGGTGCAGCCGCGCCCGGTCAGCCAGTGGGCGAGGGCGAGGCCCGCGATGCCGGCGCCCGAGATGAGGACGTTCGCGTTCGTGTTCATGCCGCAGATGGTACAAAGGTTTCAGACATTCGTGCAAGACATATGTTTGAGACGACCGTCTGAGAGTTCGGCTAGGGTGCGTCCATGGGCAACCGTGAAGATCTGCTCGCCGGCGCGAAGCGCTGCCTGCTCGCCAAGGGCTACACGCGCACGACCGCCCGCGACATCGCGACCGAGTCGGGCGTCAGCCTCGCCGCGATCGGCTACCACTTCGGCTCGAAGGACGTGCTGCTCCAGGAGGCGCTCCAGGACGCGCTGGAGGAGTGGGGGGAGGAGATCGCGTCCGTCCTCGCCGCCGAGACCGACCCGGACGCGTCCCCCGACGCCCGGTTCGAGGCGACCTGGGACCGGGTGGTGCGGTCGTTCGCCGACACCCGGGCGCTGTGGGCGCTCCAGTTCGAGGTCATCGCGCACATCGAGCGGACCCCCGAACTGCGCGCGACGTTCGCCGAGGCCAACCGGCAGGCCCGGTTCGGGCTGGCGGAACTGTTCGGCCACGGGGCCGGCGCGCTCGGGGAGCGGCGGGCCGAGCAGGTCGGCACGTACTACCAGGCCCTGCTCGCCGGCATGGCCGCGCAATGGCTCGTCGACCCGGACGCGGCACCGTCCGGCCGGGACCTCGCCACCGCCACCCGAACCGTCATCGAGGTCATCGGCCGTTGACGCCGGCGGCCCTCGGCTCGTTCGGGGCAGGGACTGGGGTGCGGCGGCATGGCGACTGATCGGCGGGCTTTGGACCGGGCGATACCGGCGCGGCAGATGCAGGCGCCGTATGTCGAGTCTCGCCTAACAATTCCATCCCGCTTCCCGATCCCGTGACCGCGTGTCGATGGAGTGACCGGGTCCGGTCACGCAAGGTTCCGGTGACCGGCGGGCGGGGTCAGTACTCGAGTTCGGGACGCAACGGCCCGCCGACCGCATGGAGATGGCGGAGCGCCTGCGCGTAGGACCGGAGGAGACCGGTCTCGCAATAGGTGATGCCGTGGCGTTCGCTGAAGGTGCGCACCAGCGTCTGCGCGCGGCGCAGGTTGGGCCGCGGCATGGACGGGAACAGGTGGTGCTCGATCTGGTAGTTCAGCCCGCCGAGCGCGAGATCGGTGATCCGGCCGCCGCGGATGTTGCGCGCGGTCAGGATCTGCCGGCGCAGGAAGTCGGTCTTGTCGTTGCTGCTGAGTATCGGCATGCCCTTGTGGTTGGGGGCGAACGAACAGCCCAGGTATAGGCCGAACAGGCCCTGCTGGAGGAGGAGGAAGCCCACGGCCTGCAGTGGAGGAAGTACCCAGAACAGGGCGGTGAGATATCCGCCCGTGTGGGCGAGCAGCAGACCGCCTTCGGCCAGGCGGGCCCTGCCGGGCCTGTGTGCGGTGGTCCTGCCGCCGAGCAGGGCGCGGACCCCCGAGAGATGCAGGTGGAATCCTTCCAGCAGCAGCATCGGGAAGAACAGCCATGCCTGGTGCCGGGCCAGCCAGGCGCCGGGGCCGTGTCGGGCCCGAGCGCTCTCGCGGGTGAAGGTGAGTGCTCCGGTCGCGATGTCGGGATCGCGGTCGATCTGATTGGGGTGGGCGTGATGCCGGTTGTGCTTGGAGATCCACCACTCGTAGCTGAGCCCGACCAGCAGGTTGCCGTGCAGCCGCCCCAGGAGCTCGTTCACCCGCTTGGAGCCGGATATCTGCTGGTGGCCCGCGTCGTGCCCGAGGAAGGCGGTCTGCGTGAAGGCGACTGCCAGGAACGCCGCCACTGCCAGTTGCCACCAGGACGGCCCGATCAGCGCGAAGGCCGCCCAACCGGCCGCCAGGAGGACGAGATTTGAGACGATCTTGACTGTGTAGTAGCCCGGCCGCCGGGTCAGCAGCCCGGCCCGCTTCACCTCGCGGGACAGCAGCGCGTAGTCGCTGCCCCGCGGAACCGCTTCGCCACGGCCCTGGGCGGGGGCACCGCCGGGGGTCGGAGCGTCCGTGGTCGCGCTTGTGGTCACACTGTCTTCTTCCATTCGGGCGAGCATTCCCGAGAGGGCACGCCTGTCACTTCTAGTGGAACCTCCTGGCCTGGGATGCCGACACAGGCGATCTGGGCAGGGCTTATCGGCAGAGCTGATCGCCGGGCGGCCGTGGGCCGGTAAGCCCGGGTGCCGTCGGCCGTCACCGGCGTGAACCACGATGGCTGCCGGTGTTCGGCGCCCGTCGACGCTGTTCGGGAGGCTGTGGGACGCTGGGGCCGGGGTGTGGCCATCCGGTCGCTTCGGACAGTGGGGCGGTGAGCGGCGATACCGACTGCGGGCGAGGCGCGGGTGGCCCGGTTGTGGGCGTTGGTCGCCGGGTGCGCGGACGGAGAGACGGTGTCCCCCGCGCACGTGTGCCAGGCGGCCGTGGCGGTGGTAGGGGCGGAAGGGGCGGCGGTGTCGGTGGCGACCCGGCCGGACCGGCGGCAGCAGGCGTACGCCACCGACGCGGTGGCCGCGCTCTTGGAGGAGCAGCAGTTCACCCTGGGGGAAGGTCCGGGCATCGAGGCCGGTGCCTCCGGAGGCCAGGTGCTGGTCGCCGATGTCTCCTCGCCGGCCGTCGCCTCCCGGTGGCCGGTGTTCGCGCCGGTGGCCACGGCGGCCGGGGTACGGGCGATGTTCGCCTTCCCGCTGCAGGTGGGGGCGATCCGGCTGGGCACCCTCACCCTGTACCGGGTCAGGCCGGGACCGCTGACCGCGGAGCAGGTCGCCGACGCCGTGACGCTGTGCCGGACGGCGGTGGCGGTGATGCTGACCGCGGGCCGGACCTCGCCGGACGGTGCGGCCTCGGACCAGGGGGCGTGGCCGCTGGGCGGGCCGGGCGAGGGCAGGATCGAGGTGTACCAGGCGACCGGGATGGTCGCCGTCCAGCTCGGCGTCGGTCTGCAGGACGCGTTCGCGGCGCTGCGCGCCCGCGCCTTCACCGAAGGCGTCCCGCTGGCCGGGCTGGCCCGCCAGGTGGTGGACCGGCGGCTGCGGTTCCACCCCGACGATCTTCCCGACGGCTGACGACACGATGGATCGACACGATGACCACCGCGGTCTGCAAGAGACGACGTCACACGACAGGACCCCCAGCCACTGGGCCGAGGAAATGGATTGAGCAGCCATGCCACAGCAACAACGACTCGCTGAGGTGTTCGTCGAGCTGGCCGACACCCTGGTGGTCGATTTCGATCTCATCGAGTTCCTGCACCGGCTGGCCGAGCGCTGCGTGGAACTGCTGGAGGTCGAGGCGGCCGGGATCCTGCTCACCGACCAGGCCGACGAGCTGCAGGTGATCGCGGCCTCCAGCGAACAGACCCGGCTGCTGGAGTTGTTCCAGCTCCAGTCCCGGCAGGGCCCCTGCCTGGACTGCTTCGCCACCGGCCGGCCCGTCAGGGTCGCCGACCTGGCCGCCGAGGCCTCCCGGTGGCCGCTGTTCAGCGCCGCGGCCCTCGACGCCGGTTACGGCGGGGTGGTGGCGCTGCCGATGCGGATGCGAGAACGGATCATCGGCGCGATGAACCTCTTCACCGCCCCCTCTACGGTTTTGGCCGTCGACGAGGCGACCACGGTCCAGTCGCTGGGGCAGGCGATGGCCGACGTGGCCACCATCGGCATCCTGGGCGAACGCGCGGCCCGCGAACATCAACTGCTGTCCCAGCAACTGCAGATCGCGCTCAACAGCCGTGTGATCATCGAGCAGGCCAAGGGCATGCTCGCCGAACGCCACCAGACCTCACTCGATCAGGCCTTCGCCACTCTGCGCGCCCAGGCCCGCGACACCAACCGCAAACTCGCCGACCTCGCACAGGCCGTCATCGACGACGACCCCACCGTGGCGGGCTTCCTGCACCCGCAGCAGGATACCGACCGCCCCGCCGACCACGGCTGACCACGGAACGGTGACGGCAAAGCGGCGACGAGCACGCGGAACGCCGGCCCGCTCGGCGGCCAACGCGGCGGATGCCTCCACACGGACGGAGCGCTGGGCAGGTCAGCCGTCGGGGACGCCTTCCGGGCGCGGCGCTGTGCGGTCGACACGTCGGCGCAGCGCCGCCAACGCGTCCGCCGGCTCCGGATGCAGGGCGATGACGTCGTCGATGCCGGTAATGCGGAGGACGCGGTCGACCCGCCCTGTGGCTCCGGCCAGGCTCAGGACCAGCCGCTGATCGCGGGCGTGCTTGAAAGCCTTGACCAGGGCCGTGATGCCGCTGGCGTCGCAGAACCTGAGGCGCGTGAGGTCGATGACCACACCGCTGCTCGGGGCGGTGCCGGTGTGGCCGGCGGACGCGCTGGTGATGATGGTGCTGAGCCGGACGGCCAGCCAGTCGCTGTTGGAAGCGTCGATCTCGCCGACGAGGGCCAGCAGCATCGCGGTCGACCCGGCACCGCACTCGACGGCAGCCCGCCGGAGACCGACCCGCGTCCCGACTCGGCCGCAGTCGCCGGCCGCAGTGTCCAGACGCGCCCGCGTTTCCTGTGGAACGGGGGATGGAGGCGAGGATTCGAATACCGTCATGACAGCCCTCCCTGGAGCGTACGCACCTACGCCGCCAGGGTCTGGAGCGGCCCGACAGACGACTGCCGCCGTCACACGCAGCATAGGCCGCCCACGAGGTGCGGTCTAACCCCGTGGTCGTGTCCGCACCTCTCCGGCCCGTGGACGGTACGGGGAGGCGGTGGGAGGACCGCGCCGGGACCGGAGAAAGCGCGTACTCGCGCACGGCGGTCGACCGGCAGCCCTGCTCGTGCCTGAACTCGTCCGCGCACGCCGAGGAAGGGGGACGCGGGTGACCGCGATGCCGGACATCACGCCGGATGCCGCCGGTCGGCAGCGCCGGGATCTCGGCGAGGCCGGTGAGGGACAGGAGGCGGCCGCTCGCCCGGAGCGACGGTCGACGTTGGGCGCGCTCATGAGGGAAGAAGTGCCGTGTGGGAGTGGTCGGCCGCGTGGACGCCTATCAGAGGCGGCATCACTGGGCGGGTCTGCCGCTGGCGGTGGTGTACAAGTTCGTGGACGACCAGGGCGCGTATCTCACGGCGTTGATCACCTATTACGGGTTCGTGTCACTGTTCCCGCTGCTACTGCTGCTGGTCACCGTGCTGGGGTGCGCGCTGCAGGGAAACCCGGAGCTGCAGCAGCGCGTACTGGATTCGGCGCTTGCGCATACGACACCCGTGGCCAGAGCCAGGATGCTGCCGTGGAAGGAATGGATGTTCACGCCGATCTGGTCCCCGAGGACCGGGCTCGCGCAGGTCCGGACGGGGGCGGTCACCGCGGCGCTGGTACGGCAGATCATTCAGTGGGCCGGCGCGTTCCTGCTCGGCCACGTGCTCAAGGACGCCAGCGCCACCTACGGCATGTTCGGCATCGTCCTCGGCCTGCTGACGCCCTTCACCGACAACGTCGAGCTGACCGCTGGGGACCGGCGCGCCTACACCTCCTACGCCGAGACCGAACGTCACAAAGGCTTCGAGAACGTCGACGTGGAGTTCGACCCGCCTCGGCGGGACGACTGACACCCGGGCCGCCCCCGTCCCCGGGCCGCGTCAGCGGCGGGCGAGCCGGCGTTCGCCGCCGGTGCCGGGCCGGTAGTCCAGCCCGTAGTGCCGGAAGACGGCCTCCTCGTCCTCGGCGGGCAGGACGTCGTCGATGCCGGTGTCGACGTAGATGGACTCCAGTGTGCCGATCTTGTGTCCGCCGGAGTCGAGGACGGTCTGGGTACGCCATTCCCGGATGTCGGCCAGTCGGATCATCATGACTCCTTTCACTGGGCTCCACGGCCAGTGCGGGCCGGCCATGTCCAGCAAAGCGCGACGCCCCGGGGACGGACACAGTCAATTTATGCATACCCCATCACTCGAGCTGATGACCCGTCTCCTCATTTTCCGTATATCGGCAATTAGTCGAGTAGGATAAAAGTATCCGGCAAACGGCGACATCCTGTTCTGAGGGTTGATCTGCCACGCCGGCCGCCCCCTGAGAGGGGGAGTCACGCAGATCTCGCACAGGCCGCACGTCAACGGGCGCACCGGGCAGACCGGTTCAGCGACCCGGCTCAACCCACCCGACCCCGGAGTCTTCCCCGATCGGCGCAAGCCGCCGCCTGCGCAGCGAACGGTGGCGGCGGTCCGCACCAGCGTGGTGTGGTCCGAGTTGTGGGCCGTCGCGGCCATCTCGGTCCTCTTCATGGTGCTCGTGGTGAGCAACACCGGCGATGTGCGGGTCTCGTTCGCCGGGCTGAGCGGCGCCCTGCCACTGGCCGTCGTACTGATGGCCGCCATGGCCGCCGGTATCGCGGTCACCCTGATCCTGGGATCCGCCCGCCTCACGCACCTGCGCCCGCTGACCCGCAAGCGCCTCCGCTGAACGCCCCCAGCCGCCGCACCGATCGGAAGCCGAGGAAGGCGCCCGCCATGTGGACCACCACCGAACGCCGCACCACGATCAGCCTGTCACCGCCCTCGACGCCGCGGCTGCTGCTGCGCCCCGCGGCCCCTCCCGGCTCGGCGCGGACCGTGCTGGACGGCGGCTGGTGGCCCCGATCGGCCGACCCGGTCGCGGAGCTGCCCGGCCTGATCCTGGCCCTCCAGGACCACGGCCCCATCGACGACCAGCGTCCCGTCACCCACGTCCTGCTCCGGGTGGACGACTGGGACAGCCGTCCCCGCCGGTTGCGCATCGACGGCCCGGCCGACACCCGGGTGGTGCGGCTGAGCTGGTTCGACTCCCTGACCTCGGGGCTGCTGACCGCGATCTACGCCGACGGCCGGCGCGTGGACCTGTTCACCGTCCCGGCCGCCACGCCCCGGGACGAGGCCGAGGCGTCGATGGAGCTGGCGTCCGCCCCTCACAACGTCCTGCACACCCCTGACCTGCCGGCCGCCCTCGCCTCACCACCCGGCCGGACGGACCGGGCCGGCACCCCGGGCCGCCCGGCACCATCGACGCTCTGCGATCGGAGATCGCCATGACCGCTCTCATCACCATCCCGCGTCCCGCCCGAGCTCTGGTCCGGGCCCCCGATGAGGTGAGGACGCCCGCCCGCCGGCGCCCCGGCCACACCATCGTCGCGTTGTCGGGCGCCCTGGACGGCGCCGCGGCTCCAGCGTTGCGTGAGCACCTGATCGGCGCGTTGCGGCACAGCGGCCGCCTGCTGATCCTCGATCTGGGGGAGGTGGCGTCCGCCGACGCGGCCGGACTGGCCGTGCTGGTCGGCACCCGGCGACGCGCCGCCGTACTCGACGTCACCCTCCGGCTCGTCGCCCCCCGCCCTCAGGTCGCCGCGCTGCTCCGCGCCACCGCGCTCGACCGCGCACTCCCCGTCTACCCCGAGCCGGATTCGCTCTCGGAAGCGCCTGCCCGATGACCATGAAGGACGAGTATCTGCGGCTGATGAGGGGTCTCGTCGGCGGCATGGCCATTGCGGTCGCCCTCGTCTGCGCGCTCATCGCGGCGGTCGCCTTCCTCTCCTGACGCGGCCGAGGGCAAGGAACCCACATCGTGCCGGGCGCTCGGTCGACCCGGCCGGCCCGCGTTCGGTCACAGGAGTGGTCGGGTGAGGTGGTCGGCGTTTCCGCCGCGCCATTCGATGAGGAAGAGTGTGGCGTCGTCGCTGGTGATCCCGCCTCGTTCGCGCATGAGGGTGTGGGAGAGGCTCCGCGCCATCTGCTGGACGCTCGCGCTGGCCGGTCCGACGCGTTCGATGGTGGCGATCAGCCGGTCCTCGCCGAACAGCGTCCCGCCGGCGGTGTGCTCTTCGACGAGGCCGTCGGTGTAGGCCAGGACGCGGTCGCCGCGGCGCAGTTGCCGGGTGTTGATCTGGGGTTTCGAGCCGCCGAAGCCGACGGGCAGGGTGCCGGGGCCTTCCAGGGCGCCGATGACGCGGTGGTCGCGGATCAGCATCGGGGCGGGGTGGCCGGCGTTGACCCATTCCAGGTGGCCGGTGCCGATGTTGAGGCGCATCATCTGCGCGGTGACGAAGTGGTCGGGGCCGAACTGGTCGTCGATGGCGGTGTCCATGAACGCGTACAGTTCGGCGAGGCCGGGCTGGGCGCGTCTGGCGTGCCGGTAGGCGCCCACGGCGACGGTGGCCAGCACCGCCGCGTTGAGGCCGTGGCCCATCGCGTCGATCATGGCAAGGTGCAGGACGTCGTCGTTGAGGGCGTAGTCGAGGCTGTCGCCCGCGACGTTGTAGGCGGGTTCCAGGATTCCGGCGACGGCGACCTGCGGCGTGGTCATGGTCAGCGGGGGCAGCAGCGACCACTGGATCTCCGCGGCCACGCTCATCGGCTCGCGCCGTCGCACCCGCAGGAACTGGTCGGTGTAGTTGTTCTTGGTGACCAGCATGTCGGCGACCAGGCCCGCGAGCCGCCGCAGCAGCCGGCGGTCGTCGTCGTCGACGCCGTCGAGGGTCAGGGCCATCACGCCGATCTCGTCGCTGCCGTCCAGCAGCGGCAGGAACATCCGCACTCCGTCGTCCTGCGGCTGCTCGACGGTGGTCTCCGACAGGAACGCGCGCCCGGCCGGAGACCCCTCCAACGGCAGTGGCTCGCCGTCGGTGAGGCCCCTGCCCGGCAGCGGCACCAGGGAGAGCTGGGCGTAGTCCTGCAGCAGGATCGAGACGTCCCGGCCGCCGATCGCGCGTATCTCCTCGGCCACCAGGGGGGCGATGAGTTGCGGTGGCATCTCGTGCGCCCGGTCCAGCAACTGGCCCAGCAGCCGCTCGCCGAAACCTTCGCTGCGGTCGACCGCGTCCCCGGGTCCGCTCAGTTCTCCCACAGCCGTCTATGTGCCCTCCGGCACCGATGGTAACTCTAAGTGCCTGACAATGTGCGGAGACGTGGGGGGCCGGGGCGGCCGCGCGATCGTGGCGGGAGGGACGTCAGCCTGTGACGACGTGATCCCGGGCCCTTTATGGTGGGTGGTAGGGGTCTGACGGACAGCCTGAGCCGAGGAGATGGGGCCGGTGAGCGGGACGATGCACCAGGTCTGGATCGAGGCCGACGGGGGGCATGACATGGTCCGCGCCGATGCGATCGTGATGCTCCGGCTGGATGGGACCGGACGGCTGACCGCGCAGCTGCGCGACGACGCCAAGGTCAGTGTGACCCTGCTGGACGGCTCGTCCGACGCCCGCCCGCCCGACGACTTCCACCGTCGGCTGATCCAAACCGTCGCCCAGCTCGCCGACTCCAGCGGCGGGCAACTCGTCCGCCCGCGACATGAAGGAGGCGTCTGGAGCTGGACCAGCGAACCCCTCTAGAGGCATGCCGCGCGGGCACCGGGTCGCCGGCCTGGACGCCGTCCCGGTCGAGGCCCTCGCCCGCGAGCCGCCGCTGCCGGCCGAGGAGATGAAGGTCCGCCTGGTCGTGTCATCTTCGCGCGGGTGGGAGCGGAGGGCGATGATGGGTGCGCACGGGCTGTCTGGCCGGGTGGTTGTGCGTCGGTCTGCGGCGAGTTGGACCAGGCGGGCGGCGGTGTCGGCGAACAGCAGTAGTTGGCGGGCGGTGGAGGGGCTGAACGGCTCAGCGTTCGGCCTCGCGAGGACGGCGAGGACTCCGCGGGTGGCCTCGTCGTTGTCCAGCGGCAGGATCAGGATCGGCCCGGCCGGTAGAGCGCTGAGCGTCTGATCGGTGACGATCCGCGCCGACAGGGCCCGGCGGGAGCTGCGGATGACGACATGACCGGCGACGAACTACCGGAGTCCGCCTGGGGCCCAGCGGGCATGTCCCGGGGCGCGACCGACCGGGCCCGCTCCATGGCAGGCGTTCCACTGGCATTCATCGCCCTGCCCGCCGAAGAGGCCCACACCCTGCGGATCGATGTCGCGGTCGGTGTCGGCAGCGACCGGATACGCGGGCTGACGGTCCGGCGCGCGCGGTCCATGCTCGGCCGGGCGTTCGAGCAGGAGGCGCTGCGGCGGCTGGTCCGGCTCGTGGTGCCCGCGCTGGGGGACTGGGCCGAGGTCGATCTGCTGGTCCGCGACGGCCGCGTCGAGCGGGTGGCCGCGACGCACCACGAACTCTCCGCCGCCGACATCGCCCGGCTCGAGGGGCAGCTCCCGCCGCTCCCGCGCGCACCGCGGGGACCGCTGGCCCAGGTGCTGCGCGGCGGCGCGGCCGTCGTGGTCGGCGGTGCGGCCGACGTGCGTTCCGACGAACCGCTGGACGCCGCCCAGCGCCAACTCTTCCAGGTCATGGACGCCCAGAGCGCGATCATCCCCCCCTGGCCGCCCGAGGCGAGACCTACGGCGCGCTGACGCTGGGCTACTCCCGCCCGGGGCACGGCTACGGGCCGGACGACCGGCTCGTAGCCGAGGACGTCGCGCGCCGCACCGGCCTGGTCCTGGCCAACATCGGAGTGGTCATCGGCGACATCGTGGGCCACGACCTGCAGGCCGCGGCCCGCATGGCCCAGGTCCGCAACATGCTCCGGGCCCTGGCATGGGACACGACCGCGCCGCCCAGCACCGTGCTGGCCCGGCTGGACGGCGTCATGGCCGCCCGCGCAGCGTTCCCGGAGGGGCCAGGCACTTCGGCGGTCAGCCGGTCGCCTGGTCCGCGGCGTCCAGCCAGCCGAGTCGTTGGGACATGCTGCGGGCGCAGGCGACGACCGCGCGGACGTGGTCGGATTCGTCGGCGGCGCGCCACAGGATCGACCAGGGGTAGTGGGAGGCGGGGTCGGTGAGGGGCCGCCAGATCGTCCCGGGAGTGCGGAGATGCAGGAGGAGGGGACGCAGTACAGGCAGCGGCCCTGGGCGACCAGGGCGGACGCGGCGCGGATGCTGTCGACGGTGCCCTGGTGCACCGTGGGCGTGAAGCCGGCGGCGCGGCACATCTCGACGGTGAACTGGTTGAACTCCGGGGCCTTCATCTCCTCGGCCAGCAGCAGCGGCTCGCGGGCGAGGGCCTCGACCGGGACGGCGTCCAGGCCGGCGAACCGGTGCCCACGCGGGACCAGGACGCCGAGGCGGTCGCGGCGGAACAGGTGCGAGGCGACCCCGCTCGGGGCCAGCGCGGCGCGGCCGATGCCCACGTCCAGGCGTCCGTCGCTGAGTTGCTGGTACTGCTCGGGGACGCCGGCCTCCACCTGGTGGATCACCAGATCCGGATAGAGCGCCTGGGCCTCGTGCAGGATCTGCGGCATCGAGTCGTAACTGGCGTCGATGATGCCCACCCGCAACGCCGGCGAGGTGCCCTGCGCGGTCCGGGCGACCTGGGCGGCGCGCTCCACGTGGGCGAGGATCTGCCGCGCCTCGACCAGGAACGCCGCCCCCGCCGCCGTCAGGGCGACGTAGTGGGTGGTGCGATCCAGCAGGCGCACGCCCAGTTCCCGCTCCAGCCGCTGGATCTGCTGGCTCAGCGCCGACTGCACGATGTGCTCGCGGGCCGCCGCGCGGCCGAAGTTGAGCTCCTCGCAGACGGCGACGAAGTAGCGGAGTTGGCGCAGTTCCACGTCTCCCGCCTTCCGGGCCGGAACAGCTGGACCCCCCAGCAGCGTACAGCGCGGTCCGCGCTGGAGTTCCGCGTCGCCGACCGACGGTTATCGCCGCCGCTGATGACTCTTATCCGTATTGCCCGGTTCGGTCTTCCTGAAGGCCGGGCTCAACTGGTGATGGGCGCTTCCACACGCCTGAGCCCGCCGGAGGCGTCCGAGCCGGTCCTCCCCTGCCGGATGGCGTCTACGCGGAATCGAGGACCATGACCACGATGGTGACCGCGGGTGACGCCAGCGGCAGCGCACCGAACTGGACCAGTGACCTGGCGGCAGCACATCGCAGTGCTCAGGAAGGGAGGCTTCGATGAAGCGCACGACGACATTCCACGCCATGAGCTCGGGCGTGCCGTTCAGCACGAACGGTTCGGCACCGCGCTGCGGCCACGTGGACGGTCTGACACCCGTCACGCCGCTCTCGCGCGGCTGCACGGCATGCGAGGCACAGGGCCACGGGTGGACCGCACTGCGTATCTGCCTCACCTGCGGCTGGGTGGGCTGCTCCGACGACTCGCCGCATCGGCACGCGCGAGCGCACTACCAGGAGACCGACCATCCGCTCGCCGCCGCGATGGAGCCGGGATCGACGTGGAGATGGTGCTACGTCCACGAACGTCGTGTCTGACACTGCCGTTACCTGGAGTTACCGGGATGCCGCCCCGGCTCATCGCCCCGCCGGTTGCCGAAGAGGTCCGGGCGATCGGCCGCCGGGACGCTGGTGGGCGGGTGCTACGGCCGCATGACGGCCGGCCGGGCACCGGGTACGGATCAAGGCGTCGCGAGGTCCCTTCGAGGTCGTCCGCCCTCGGATTCCCGGGCGCCCTCCGAGCCGTTCCGGGTGCCGGCACGGTGAGCAGGTCAACGTGCCGCCCGTCGGCACGGATCGCGGTGAGCAGTCGTAGGCGGGAGCGCAACCGCCAGCGGTGGGACACCGCTCATACCGGCGGCTGTGCTCGACTGTTCATCAATACTCGCAGATTATAACAATCATTTCCGACGGGTCTCCATGGGTGCGATACTGGCATTCATTGCCGTCCGAGCGGCGGTCATCGGCACAAGTGATGGCGTATGCACGCATTGCCTGTTTCCGCCATGAGGCCGTCCGGCTTGAATCAGTAGCGGGCAGTCGCTGCTGGGGGCTGCGCCGGCTGGTCCAGGGTCGTCCGCTCCTCCCCGAGCCGGGCGCCCTGGATCGCAGCCAGCCGTTGCAGAGGCGAACATCCGCAGGGATGGTGAGCCGGAAGTGAGCCACATGTCCATTCCAGACCGGGGCCCCGCGATCCGAAACTCGAAATGCCGCCCCCCTCCCGCCGCCCCGGACCGGGTTGAGCGTGAACAGCAGCCGTCGATCCCGGACGCCCTCTCCTGCCCGCCGGTGGTCGTGTCCGTTTGCCTGCCCGCACCGGAACCCGGGATCGTCGTGCAGGCGCGGGCCTACCTGACCCCCCGCCACGCGACCGGCGTGGACGAGTTCCTCTGGCGGTCCAGAGAACGGCCGATGCCCGACCGCGACGCCATCGACGCGGTCATCGACGCCGGCGACCGGGCCCAGCACGGGACCGGCGACAGTCCCGAGCCGGTCGAGGTCGCCGCGGCCCTGCTGGTGCTCAGCGCGGTCCGCCTGAACGTGGACAAGACCGAGGCGCGCCTGCTCAACATCGCGCAGGCCGCCGGCATGGGCTTCGAACAGATCGCCGCCGTTCTCGACCTCGGCGTCGAGGAGGCCGAGGAGCGCTATCGGCAACTCAAACCCCGCCTGGACGAACCCGCCGCCGCACCGTCCCCGGCACCGCCGCCCCGCGCCGGAGCCTCCGGCGGATCCTCCCGCCGCCCCGGAGTACGGCCCACGGACCAACCGACCTGGGACGAATTGGACGACGAGGCCTGGGGGGCCTGATTCCACCGGAAGATGAAGGAGTCCCGATGATCCAGATGGCCGACATCCGGGAACGGCGCACCCGCGCCGTCCTCGGTTCCGGCGGCCACAAGGTCGGCACCCTGGAATCGGTCCACGTCGGCACCAGCGCGGCGACGGCGCCATCGTGGCCCGGTCGTCAGGCCGCGGCGGGTTCCAGCGCCGGAGGCAGCGGTTGCTGGAGCGCTCGGGGCAGGGTCGAGTAGGTCCGGAGGCCGTGCTCAAGGACGGCATCTACCAGGATCCTCGCCACGTGCGAGCGGGGGGAGGCCAGACGCATCGAGACGCCCAGAGCCAGAGCACGGTGCCACGCACTGATCAGAGCGGAGATCCCTGCCGCGTCACAGAACCACAGCTGTGACAGGTCCAGTACCAGCATCCGCTGCCCTGGGTGAAGCAGCGCCAGCAGCCTGTCGCGAAGCGCGGGCGCGGTCACCAGGTCAAGATCGCCTTGCAGGGCGGCGACGGTGAACGAAGGCCGACGCACGACCGACAGCACAACCCGCGGATGGATGTCGGTATGGCCTTGAGTCGTATACGTGGTGTTCATGATGTCGCTCCGATCGCGCAGCGGATCGCGCGGGGCGGGTCGGTAGCGCGCTGACCAGCGGACGCGCTGCAAACCACGCTACGCCGCATACCGCCTGATCGAGGGCAACGACCTGCAAAGTCCCCTGAACGCGGATGCGCCCCGGGTTGGTGACGAGCAGGGCGGAGCTGGGCATGGTCGCACCATCAGGCGACGGGGACTCCTGTTGTCCGCACCGGCAACGCTGACGGAACCCAGGCGTGTGATGGGCCGGTTCGACGGGCTCAGGACCCGAACGGGAACGCGCCCCTGATCGCCAGCTGACCGGTGGCAGTCCCGACGGGCCCACCCATCTGTGAAGTACCCCCGACGGAAAACCGCGCGCTGGCTGCACCCACAATCCCGCCACCCACTAACGATCCCGTCCCGGTTCACAACCGAATGATCGCGGGAATGCGGGGCGTTACCCCCCCGCTTGCCCGCCGCATCCGGAGTTTCAGACACACGGAATCGGTCAATTGCGGTCCCTGCGCCGGCATGACGGAGGTTTGAGCTGTGTGAGCCAGTACTCCGGGGGCGGCGGGGCGGTGGCTACTGGAACGCTCCGGGTCGGGGTGGAGGACCAGAAACCTGGAGGGGTGAGGGGGCTAAGGCAACCCCCTGGCCGAGACCGTCGCCGAGCGTGCGCCCGTCCACGCCGAGGTGACAGACGGAGCCGCCGACCGTCTCCCGGCCGCCGATGCCTGCTGCGACGCGGCCGTCGTCGGTCGTCCGCTCAGCTGCGCGCCGGCGACGTGCGTGGGCTTCACTGGGTGCTGGTCCTTTTCGCGAACGCGAGGAAGCCCCTCATGGCCGGGCAACGTCTTCAGGCAGTCGCGCATCAGGGCACGAGCTTTGTCTGGAGCGCCGGTCTGGATTGCGCGGTGGGCTTGGAGGTAAGTGAGTTCGGGACCGGTGAGCTGGGGATGGGTGACGAGCCGGTCGAGCAGATGGTCGGCGTCGGTGCCTTCCAGGCGTTAGAGCAGAAGCAGATGCCAGTCCGCGAGATCACCGGTGCGTTCTCTGCGGGAGTAGTCGGCGTTGACGCCGTAGATCCTGGGGGCGGCGGTTCGGGTCTGGTCGAGTGCTGTCAGGTAGTGGTCGGCGAAGTCGGCCCAGGCGTCGTGGCCACGTAGCATCCCGGCCAGAACGGTGGCGAGGGTGGTTTCCTTCTCGCTGAGGCGGCCCCATCCGGAACGGGTCCATCCGTGCTCCCGCTCCCAGCGGATGAGTTGCGGCGCGGCCAGCCGCGCGAAACCGGTGAACCCGTGGTGGTCGCGCAGACCTTGCCACAGTGCGGCGGCGGCATCGGAGACGACGAAGCCGGCGGCCTCCACGGGATCCTCAGAATGGAACAGATCGTAGCCCTTGATCTCGCGGGCCAGGGTCGATGAGCTGCTCAAGTGCGGCGGCGCCGGTCGGGACGTCGAGAGCGAGCGGGGAGCGCGTGTGTCCTTGGCCAGACGCTGGAAGGTGAAGCGCCATCGACTGCTTTCTTTGCGGGATACGCGCCGATCCCCGGCCATGTAGGCGCCCGCGCGGGCGAGTGACACGAAGTCGGTGACGTCGCGCAGGACCTCTTGGGGGCCGATCCGCTCCTTGTCGGAAACGGCCGCTTGGTGTCGGCGGGCTGGGGTTCGGTCTCGATGCGCTCCCGGAACTGCTTGGTGCCCCGCCAGTACAACGTCCACAGCAGCTTCCTCAACGCGTCTTCGTCGAGCCCGGCCAGTTCCTTGTCGAACTTGTCCTTGTTCATCCGCTTCGTCGCCACGACCGCCGATCGTAAACTTGGTCACGACGTCCACAGGCGGCGGCACTGCTCGAAGACCTGACGGCCCGCACCTTCGATGCCATCGTGGTCGGGGAGTACGAACGTGCGTTCTCCGGAAATCGGTTCGCCGCGCTCGCCCCCTCCTGGACGCCCACGGCATCCGGCTGTGGCTGCCGGAGGCGTTCGGTCCCGTCGACATGAACGAGCCGGCGCACCGTGCGCTCATGATGATGCTGGGCGCGCAGTCGCGGCGCGAGGTCCTGCGTGCACGGCACCGTGTCCTGGCCGCGAGGCGGATCCAAGCCTGCGGGCAGGGCCGCTACCTCGGCGGCCGGCCCCCTTACGGGTACCGGCTCGTGGACACTGGGCCGCACCCGAACCAGGCGCACGCCCAATGGGGACGTCGCCTGCGACGCCTCGATCCCGATCCGCTGACCGCTCCACACGTGAGATGGATCTTCGCGCGCCGCCTCTCCGGCGTGAGCGTGGCCGGAATCGCCCGCGAACTCAACGAACGCGGCGTCCCCTGCCCGTCCCGTGTCGATCGAAAGCGAAATCCCCACCGGTCGGGGCAGGGCTGGACGCTGAACACGGTCGCCACGATCCTGGAGAACCCCCGCTACACCGGCCGTCAAGTCTGGAACCGGCAAGCCGGGTTCGACGACACGACTGCGGGATGGGCGATTTCCAAGAAGCCCGCCCATCCAGAGCTCGTCTCCGACGCCGACTTCGTCGCCGCGCAGACGATCCGCGCCGCCAAACCCACCCGCGATGGGAGCGTCCGTATATACCTCCTGGCCGGCATGCTCCTATGCGGCCTCTGCCGGCGGCGGATGGACTCCCATTGGGTCAACGGACGCAGCGGCTATCGCTGCCGCCACGGCTACAACAGCACCAAGCCGCGCTCTCGCGACGCGCCGAAGAACCTCTACCTTCGAGAGGACCACCTGCTCGACGAGTTGATGCGGCAGCTTTCACCACGACGAGGCGAAGCCCGCTCACCGCATGAACTCGTCGCACACCTCAAGCACAACGGTCTCGCCATCGTCTGCCACGGGTCATCCTGCACCGTGGTCGGCAACAACGAAAAAGAGCCCGCTCCAGGAGCGACCTCCCAGATCGAACTCTTCGCGTCACCCATGGGGTAATCCTGTGTCCGAGGACGGATCAAGCCCGTCCCCCCAAATCAGCTACCCCCTACGCGCCACCTTGCCGTTCCCGGCGGCTCGAGTCTGATTAGCCTGCCGAGGGGCTCTTTGGTCATACTGTACGGCCATGCCAGCAGCCAGGTCGGTCGGGGACCTACACCGATGGTGTCCGAGCATGCGAGCGGACAAGAGGTGCGACACCAAGCCGGAGCTTTACCTGCCTGGACGGGGCCGGGGGTTTTCCTCTCCAGGTCATGATCGCAGGTTTGGTGGGCTGGCGGTCTCTCCGTCGCCTCCAAGGAGGTCACGGAGGTGGGGGATAACCTCAAGGTATAGGGACTCTTGTTCGCAGCCGGCGCCTTTGGCTCGAACGATCGCCTTCGCTAGGGGGAGCAGGGAAGCGGGGGCCGAAGCAGTTAGACGCTCAGCCAGGTCCAGGTTGGCCTTTTGCTTCTCAGGCTCCTGTTGGTACTTGACCCCCCTGTCGAAGAGATTCTGGTCCATAGCGACGGGACGAATGGGGCGACCTACCCGGTCGGTCAATTCGGTCAGGATTTGGATGCCGTGGGCGTCGAGGTCACACCAAGCCGCGAGGGGAAGATCAGGAAAGGACCTTAGGAGTACAGCCAGACCGGTGCTGGCGTAGCCCGCCCCCCAGATCAACAGCCAGTCATCACTCAAATCGGTCTGTGTACAGATCCGCTCGAAGGTGTCCTCGTTCTCGATCAGGAGGATGCCTACGGCCTCGCACTCCACCAACCCGAGCAGGCGGACGCCGTTGACGGGAAGGCTGATCCAGGGGCGTCCGCGTGTCGCGTCTGCGGCCACACCGCCGACGCTCCATACCAGCGGTCCCCGTAGTCTCACCTCGGTGTCGGTCTGGTCGACCGCCCGATCAAAGGGGGTACCGATCAGGTTGGCGAAGGACTGCCTACGGGCGGTGCTCCACTTCTTCGAGCCCCGCAGCGCGATGGCTGCGAGCTCCTTGGCGGTCATTCGCTCGCCCGAGGATGTACGCGACCACCATACGGAGGCTGCGCGAACCGCAGCTTCGTAGACGGTCCATCGATCGGTTCCCGCGGAAGAGCCAGAGGGCACGGTGAGTTTTGATCCTTTTGGCAGCGCCAGCAGCAGATCGCGTTCGTGCGCGAGTTTCGGTACCGATTCCATGACACGGACCAACTCCACGCGGATCGCGTCAGGATCGGGTCTGCCGAGCAACTCGTCGAGCTGGTCCTCGGCGAGGTCGGCCCAGGGTTGAGTCAGCCGCCAGGACTTCGGGACATAGTCGAGCCCGTTGATGACGTCGCAGCGGAGAGCAATGCCACCAGCCTGGATGAGCGCAACAACAATGGTCCAGGCACGTTCGCCGAATTCCTTCCGAGTCGAACTCCACTGGCGGAAGGATTTCGTTCGGAGAACCTTTGCCAGCTCGGTCTGCGTCAGCTCGGACGGTGGGGCGAAGGCAGGGACAGGTGCCTTCGCGACCAGGTCCACCTTGTTCGGATTGATACGCCGTTTTCTGTCGCGGGGAATACGCGGACCGTCGACGCCGGTCCGCGGGACAGTCACCGCCTTCGCGCCGGCGGGCAGGCCACGGAGGAACACCTCGGTACGGCCCTCGGCTGCACTGACCAGGAGAGGCACACCCCGACGGGGCGCCGTCGACGATTCAGATGGGCGGCCGTCCATGCCTGATCCAATCTGCGGTGAGAGCGGCGCGGGCGCGATCTTCATCGAAGCCCCAAGCGCGCGTGGGCTGGTTGTAGGGCTCCGACGTGGTCGTGTGCTCAAACCAGAGAAGCTCGCCGCAGTAGTCAGCGGCGTCGACTAGGACGCTGTCCTGGCAAGTGCCGAGTATCGTCACCTGCTGCTCGTCGGCGACCTTCCGGAGTGCCGCCAAGGTGTCGCGCCGGTTCACCTCACCGAGACTGTTGCCGAGTTCGTCGAGGACCAGCACGCGACCGCGGGGCTCGCTGTCGGCGAGCATCGCGGCGAGGACCAACTGGATTGCCTGGACCTTCACCTGTGCGCCGTTGGCTGTCTCTTGGTAGGAGATTGGTGTGCCCGTCCGAGACCGGCGCCAGCGCGGCGTCACCCGCCACCTCCATTCGCCGGCGCCTTCGGGGCGAACACTGATGAAGTCGAGGACGGCACCGTAACCGCCGCGGTGGACGTCGAGGCGGTGGTATGCCTCGCTGATCAGGCTGAAAATTCCCTCGATGTGGCGCTCCAGCATCTCCTGTAGGCCTTGCAATACTTCTGCGCTTGCCTCGGCTTCGGCCTTGAGTTCGGCGATGACGTTCTCGCGGATCTGGCGTTGCTCGGCGACGCGCGTTGTGATCACCCGGTCGTTGTCCGCGGCACCGGCAATCCTGCTGAGGAGGGGCGCGCTCACGTCGTCGAAGATGACGGCAGGCCCATGGGCGTCCGTCTCATCGGAGAAACGTTCTCTGAGAGTTGCGGCCTCTTGGAGATCCGGGGGAAGGCCGTCGTCGATGTGACCTGTCTCGACGCCGAAGGTTCGCAGCGCCTCCTTAAGGAGTTCAGAACTGCGGCGTTTCAGACTGTCAGGACGGCCTCTGGTCACAGCCGACTCGGCCAACGCCACCTCGGCTGCAGCATCGACGCCTTCGCCCCAGAGTTGGAGCCAGGTGGTGACCGCCAGAGCGTCCCGCTGTTTCCGGACCCTCTCGAGCGCCGCACTCTGGCGGGCGACGTCTCCCTGCGCTGTACTGAGGAGCACCTGGGTGGTGTCGATGCTGGTCTGGATCGACTTGACGGCAAACTGGGCCTCCTCCCAGGCTAGTTCCACCGGTTCCTGCCGCTCGGAAAGGGTGCCCAACCGGCCGTCGATATCAATCAGCTTCTCGTCCAACTCCTTTTCCTCAGCGGAAACCTCTGCAAGACGCGCTGCAGCGTGAGCCGTCTCCAGGTTCGATTCAGCCAGCTTGAGGCGGTTCTCCTCGACAAGGACGGCTCGCTGGGCATCCTTCAGAAGCTCACGAGCCCGAGATAGCCGGTCTCGAGCCGCTCTGACGCGGCTGTTCCGACCCGCCACCGGTGGATCGAAACCACTGACGACGACGGCGTTTAGATCGGGGAAGGCGACACCGCCTGGATGCGTGTCCGTTTGTTGGCTGAGCCTGGCGAGGAAGTCGGTGACTGACTCTTGCCCGCGGGTAGCGAGCGGACGACCCCACGGATCCGACGGCACACCGACGAGCTGAGCTCCCGGCAGCCGGAACGCGAGATGGTCACCGGCCTCCGAAAGGCGTTCCTCGGGCACAGCGACAGCGTCACGCCAGGGCCACAATCGGGCTTCCCAGGCATCACGGGACTCCGGATCCGGCTCGACAATGTCGAGGAGCCCGATGCCTTCAATGCCGATTTCATCCAGAAGCCGGATCGCCTCTCCGGGCTTTCCGGATAGCCCGGCTTCGGTGAGGCGTAGACCACTCTCGGCCTCCTCGACCGAGGTGGTGGACTGCTCAACCAGTACCTGGGCGTGAGCCAGGTCGTTCCGCCGTTCCGCGACTGTCTGCTGGGCGATGTCGACACTGTCGCCAGACCAGCTCTTTGCCAGCGAGCGTAGCGCCGGGAGTTCTGTCGCCAACAGAGCCTGGCGTGCGGTGACGGTCGCTCGCTCAGAACGGACGCCGTCGAGCGATGTCCTCAGTTGATCTCGTTCGCGGCGCTTCTGCTTCTCGGTTTCGATGAGACGTTTCGGCACCCGCAGTTCAGCTAGTCGGGCGCTGAGTTCGTCGCGCAGAGCCTCGGCATCGATGACGAATTGCCGGATCTCCTTAGCGCTCCTCTCGAGCTCTTGGTCCTCATCGTGGGCCCGGTGAAGCCTGCAAGCAAGGTACTGTCGCCAGAACCCCCGCGCCTGCTCGATGGCCTTCCGCGCTGTCAGACGTGCGGCGACCCCGGCTAGGTCAGCTTCCTCCTCGGCATGGGCAGCGGAATCGTTTGCTATCGCGGCGGCGAGTTCGCCCTCATGCTCAAGGAATTTCCCGCGCTGAGTGGTCTCGCTAGCAATATCTGTATCCAGGCCAGCAAGCGCAATCAAGGAGTCGCCGATGGTCTCGGGATCCATCTCGGTCATCTGTTGACTGAGGAGCGATGGGGCACGAGGCCTCATCTGGGTGTCCAAGTAGGTGAGACAACGCGGTGCGTCGCCGTACAGAACTTCGGCCATCCTCCGAGCAGAGATTGGCTTCTTGGGCACACATCGCTGCCAGAGCCCGTCGGCTTGCAGAATCCGTTCTGCCTCGTTGTCCGCATCTGCGACCTGCAGCCCGGGTGACCAGCGCGCCTCGACAAAGGGGGTGCTCGCCGAGACACGGATCCAGACAGTCACCGGGTCATGGCCGGGATCGGCTGCCTGCGCGAACACGCCGACAATGTAGCCATAGGGTGCGGGGGTGAACCGCTGGGCGGGATCGAGACCGGCGGCGTCCGGTTTGAACAGCAGGTTCGCGGCGAATCGTCCGCCGTTGATCGACAGTCGCCACTGCGGATCGGCAAGGAGGACGGATACAGCGGCAAGGAAACTGGTTTTTCCCGACCCGTTGGAGTCACCCTGAGGGCCTGCGCCAGAAACCGCGACAAAGGCACCGGGGATCAGAGGAACGGCGTGGTTGGTGAGCCGGGCAATGTCGAAGGTTTGGACGCCGACCAGATGGCGGGTGCCCACCACGCCGCGAGCCAAGGTCTCTTGCGAGTTTGTGGGTGCGGTCACGGCGAGATCTCCGGATTCGTCCGATGGTGTTGATGGGCGCGGCGGCGCCTGATCGAGTCGGCCAGCGACCCGTGCGGGTCGGCGAGCAGGACGAGTTGCTCGAACAGGAAGGTGGTCGCATGCTTGGTTAGCCGGTGGAACTGAGCACCGGGGACCAGACCCTTACCGGGCACTCGGCGTACGAGATCAGCGTCAGCTAGCCGCCGGAGTGATTGCTGCACCTGCCCGGGCGGTACGGAGCACCCCCGGAACTGTTCGTTGGGTACCGGGCGACCGTTCGTCCACGGGGCTTCAGCGGGTAGTTCGCCCTCGGCGCGTGGAATAGCCACACTGAAGATCAATATCAGGGCGAGGACAGCGCGGTCGACCTCGGGCAGGATGCCGAAGCCGTCGTCGGCAAGCCGTGCGGCAATGTCGTCGCCATAGCCAGAGATCAGGCCATTCGGACAGGTGATCAGGACCCGGCCGGAGGCAGTCAGGACGTCCTCGACCACGCGGCGAAGGGCGGGCTCTGCCAAAGCAGCGAAGAGGTGGGGGGGTACTGGGCTCCGGGCGTGATCAAGTGCCGCGACGGCCGAGTAGACCTGGGCCCGGCGCCGTTCCGAAAGAGCGGTCAGAGACGGCAGCATTAGGAGGTCTCCGGGCCTGGCAGCCGATGGTGTTCCGCGCGTAGCGCGGCCACCTCGTCGTCAGACCACAGAGCGATGGCCGGCCCCAGCCTGATCACGCTGCCGCTCTCAGATTGAGAGAGAACTCCGCAGGCGATGAGCTTGCGCAATGCGGCGCGGTGAGAACCTCGCATTCGATGGCTAGCACCTTCAGCACTGGAGGAGAACGCCTGCAGCGAGTCGAGGATCTCCGCCTCGGAGACGGGGACGCCTGGGTAAAGCGTCTGGTTTGGGTCGGGCCAGCACCATCGGATGCACGCGGAAAGGACGAACAGGAGGCTTGACGTCGGCAGACGGAAGTAGGGTTCGTGGGCCTCCTGTCCGAGGAGATCTGACGAAGCCGGCCAAGAGGCCGTCAGCGCGCGGCCACCGTGCCTGTCGTGTACCTCTGTGAGCGTCTGGCCGACACGTTGGGCCGCGACCTTGAGATCGACTAGGTCACGTGCGCTTCTAGGGAATGGTTGTGTCCTCGTCGCGCGCAGTTTGGCGAGCAAGTATGCAGAGTCATCTTCCAGCATCGTCTGTGGTGGTCATTTCCTGGGAGGAAGGTTGGGGGTGGACGCGGCGCACCTCGATCGGTGTGACAAAGGTGACCTCACCGGCTAGGTCAGTCAGGATCGCCGTTGAGAGTGTCGCGGTCAGGGGAACAGCGGGTGCCGCAGAGGCCAGCAGTACATCGACGACGATCTTGGCTGCTCCGGGCCAGCCCGCCGCCCTGATCACGCTGGTGAGATCGGCTGCATCCTGCCCCTGGAGCGAAATCTCGATGGTAGCGATCCGGCGCTCGCGGGCTCGATCTGAGCGCTGCTGTGCCTCGCCAATCGGGTCGCGGCTGGACGAAACGGCCGAGGAAGGCGGCGGTCGCCGCCGGGGAGGTCTTGGCCGGTATTCATCGACGGCGTCGATCAGACGCTCCGCGTTTGTGGCCAGGCTTGGAGGATCGAAAACCGTCATGGAGAACACGTCGGACAGCCGGTCGATGCTCGACCTCTGTGCTGCCGTCCGGTACTGCTCGGGCGACAGCATTGAGAAGTCCCTCCGGGTTCCGGCGAGGTCCACCAAACGGTCCCATAGTTCGCCGACTGCCTCGCAATAACGCAAAGCTGCCCTGATTAGCCTCTGCCCTGCGCCCATCAGTGAGTGGAACCGTTCCGTGACCCTGGTGACCAGGGTCCTTGCCTCGGCGAGCAGGGCGGTGGCCGATCTTTGGCTCCTTCGTTCGTTGAGGAGTTCCTCGATCGTCCGACCGCGAACCAGGCGCAGCAGATTGGCGGTACTGATTGCTAACGCATGCCGTGCCTGAGTGATCCGCTCGCCGACTTCGGCCTCATCCAGGAGCCCATCTTCGACCTCGCGGGCGGTGCGGCTGAGTAGGAGCGCGATCTCTTGGACTCCACCCTCGCGGTCGAGTCTGCTGAAGACAAGGAGAGCAACCGCACTCATGTCGTTGATGCGGTAGCGCATCTGGTGCGGACGGTCGGGACCATCGTTCGACAGCAGCATGTCGTTCGCGATGAACACGTTGATCCTGCTGGCAACATCGTCGGTGGAGAACCGCGGTATGCAGGCCGCGATCAACTCACCGCGCGTCAGACCGTCACCGGTGTCGAGATCGCCGAATGCTGCATGCACCGCGTGGGCAATCTCAAGAGCCAGAGGATCTTTCGTAACCGCGCCTGCGTCAGCCGCTACAGGCGCGACGAACGGATTGAAGCGCTCCTGGGGCGTGGCACTCTCATGGACCGCGGAGAAGTCGATACCGATCTGCTCAGATGCTGGATCGTACGGTGGATGCGCTGACATCGATTGCAACCATACTTCCGGCACCGCGCGTCCGCGGTGAGTTGCAGGTATCCATCCGTGCCAGGCTGTGCTGGTCCAAAGGTGGTGTTTGTCCTGCTTAACAACCTATCTGTGCTTCGGGTGCGCTCCGCCTTCGCCAGCTTTGTGTGCGTCTGCCGCATTTCAATGCTCTTACTTGGATCAGTTAGGCCATGGTGGCCGGTGTCGGCCAGGCTCTGCGTCGCCGGGCTGGCGTTGGGTACCACCCCGACTGATGAGTCTGGGTGATGTTGGCGCAACTTCCGGGCAGGGTCGTGCCGCAGAACAGTAGGTGGCGGCGGCTGCGGTGATCATCTTGGCTTTGATCACATGCGGCTTGTTCTTGGCGGAGGCGAACACGTCATCTTGAGGGATTGCACGGTTTGGTGGAGCCTAGGATTTCTAGTCCCGTGATGATCCACTTGGCCAGATGACGCGAACGGACTTGTTGAGGTCGTGGGCGGCTTGGACTACGTCGGCGGTGCCGCCGTAGCCGCGTGCGGGTTGGCCGTCCCAGACGGCCCAGAGTTCGTCGGCGAGGGTCAGCATGTGCTGGCTGGCGGCCATGTGGGCTGCGCTGGTGGATTCGGTGAAGGCCATGCGGTGGACCTGGGCGGCTTGGGCGAGGAGTTTGCGGTACTCGGGGTGGTGCTCTTCGGGTAGGCCGGCGAGGTATTGCTTTGCGGGGACGATGACCTCGATTTGGCCGCCTTGGGCAAGGACGGCGCGGGCGAACAGGGTGTCGGCGCCATCGGCGAGGCAGGTCAGGCCGGTGATGTCGTCGGTGATGGGGGAGAGGGTCTCGTCGAGCGCTTCGGCGACCAGGGTTTCGGTAGCGGGTGGTAGGGAGCGGTGGCCGGAGATGGCGATGCGCAACGGGTTCTCCTCGAGCAGGGTTGTTCTAAGCCGGTCGTCGAAGCGGGCGACGGTGAGTGTGGTCGCGGGGGCATTGCTGTAGCGGAACTGGCGGGCTTGTCTGATGATGCGTTCGGAGCCGTAGGTGATGCCGGTGTTGAGGGCGTCGAGGGCGAGGGTGAACGCCTCGTCGGTTTCGCCGCGTTGGCAGGCTGCGGTCGCTACTTCCAGGGTGGTCAGTGCGGCCTGTTTGGGTGCCGGTTGGGCGGTCGGAAGCGACTCGGCGAATGCGCGAGCCGCTTCGGAGGGTTGGCCCAGGCGGACGGCGATTGAGGCTCGGATGCGTGCGAGCTTGGTCAGGTCGAAGGGGTAGACCCAAGGCCAGGGCGGTGGGCCGTCGGTGCGGGCGATGGCGCGCTCAGCGGTCCTGATTGCCTGGGTTGCGGCGTGCTCGTCGGGGTGGGGGTTGGAGGCGTGCGCGAGCGCTTCGAGGGAGGCCAGCCAGGCGGTGGGTGTGCTTCCAGCGGAGAGCGGCAACGTCTTGCGGGCTTTGTCGATCATGGCGAGGCCGAGTAGCGGGTCGCCGGCGGCGTCGATCTCGAAGGCGGCGAGGCTTCCGGTCATGTAGACGGCGAGGACGTCGTTCTTGGCGAGCTTGGCCGCGGTGATCGCCTGGCGGTAGTAGGTGCGGGCGCTGCCGAGGTCGAGCATGTCCATCGACAGCCAGGCCGCGAAACCGGCGGCTTCGCTGACGGCGGCCGCGACGGCGGGGGCGTGTGGGCCTGCGGTGCGGTGGGCTCGGACGGCCAGCTCCAGGTGCGAGCGGACGCCGTCGATGAGGTCGCGGGAGCAGAAGGACGCGTCCAGGCGGCGCTGCGAGCCGGTGATGGCCGTCAGATCGGTGGCCGTGTTCTCACCGGTGGTGAGCGCGGTACGGGGTGACGGCAAGAGGGCCAAGGCGGCGAGCTTGCCGAATTGCCTGCGATTCGTGGGATCTTCCTCGTCTATCTGGTGATCGCCGAACCGGAGGAGTTCTGGGGGGATGCCGAGTCGGCGGATGATGATGCGGACCTGAGCGAGCGTGAGCGAGGTCTCCCTGCGGAGCACCTTGGATGCCCAGCTCTGTGTGTAGCCGACCGCGTCAGCGAGGTCGGTCTGGCTCCAGCCTCTCGTCTTCCGGATCTCGTCCATCAGGGTCGGCACGTCGCAGGTGGCGAGGGCCTGACTCACGGCCGGAGTCGACCAGAAATCGAGCGGCTCGTTCATGGAATCTAGGCTACGCATCGCCTCTGAGCGGCGGAGAGTCCTGTTTGGAATAGGCGGGCTCTCGTTCCTAGTCGGGGTAGTGGTAGCGCCTTCCCCGATTGTCTGCCGAACGTGACGATCAGGTAGCCGAGCGAACGCACTGCGTTATCGGCGCTTCGATCACTGACCGCCACCTTTAGGAGCCGTTCCCGATGAAAGATGACGAACAGGCCGTAAGGGTGACCGACGGGCATTACGGACTTTTGCTCCCCAGCTACGGCGACAGATCACCCGCCCACTCGGCTGTTTCGATGCAGCGTGCTGCCCAGAGGCTGCGCGAACGATTCCCCTGGGTGCAGTGCTGGTGGGGGCCGTATACGCGGCGTTGGTGGGCGTACGTGCCGGGAGTCGGCAGGCTGATCGAGGCGGGCGGCCCAGAGCAATTGTCCGAGGAGATCCTGCGGGCGCTGGGCCGGCCATGGCGGTGAAGCCTGGCGGGTGCGTGCCGCTCGAAGTCTGCGGAGCGCTGGTCGAGGAAGCGATCCGTGAAGCGCTGACCGGGCGGTTTTTCAGAGGCACGGTCGAAGAGACGTTGGCGGTAGCCCGCGGGAAGGTCGAGCAGCTTCGCACTGACCTGGCTGAGGCAGAGGACAGAACACGGAGTCTTCCCGCCTGCAGTTCTTCCGCTGATCAGCGGAAAGACGGGTGAGATCTGGACGGCCTGGTTGGGCGGGCCCGGCGGCCATCCGAGACGGCCGGGCTCAGAGATGTTTCAGCACCTTGGACGGGCAGGAGGCCCAGAGTGAGACGGTCCTTAATTCTCGACACCCATGCCAGCTCCTGCTACTTCCGGACGTCGGTGGGCGAGGGGGAGCGCAAGGCGCTCGTGCAGATCACCGAACGCTGCAACCTGCACTGCGCGCACTGCTTCGTGTCCTCGACGGCGGTGGGCGGTGACATCTCGCTGGCCGACTTCACCGGCAAGGTGCTGCCCCGGCTGCGAGCCGCGCGGGTCGAGCGCATCACGCTGACCGGTGGGGAACCGTTCGTCCACCCCGAGCTGCTGCCGATCTGCCGGGCGGTCATCGAGACGGGCTTGCCGGTGGGTGTCTGCACCAACGCCACCCGCGTCACCGACGAGCAGATCGCGGAGCTGGTCGCCCTGGGCGATGTACACGTCAACGTCAGCCTCGACGGCTTCCGGCCCACCTCGCACGGCAAGTTCCGCGGCAATGTCGCCTCCTTCGAGGTGACGGTGGAGACCACCCGCAAGCTTGCTGCGGCCGGCCTGCTGCAAGGGCTGCTGTCGACTCCGAACGTGCTCACCGACCCGGAAGAGTTCGCTGACCTGTGCGCGTTCGCGGTCGAGATCGGGGCCAAGTACGTGCTGATGAACCCGCTGTCATCGTTCGGACGCGGGATCAAGTCGCAGGGTCGGCTGGCCGCCCCCGACGAAACGATGCGCGCCATCGAGGCGGCTACCAGGCGCTTCGATGGACAGGGCGTGGAACTGGTCCACATCCGCTTCCCCAACGAGGACAAACCCCTCGCTGGCTGTGACGCCGGAAAGCTGATCTACGTCTTCGCCGACGGTGCCACTGCGGTCTGTCCCTACCTGGTCTTCGCCGCCCGAACGCCGCAGTCCAAGTACGCCGACACCGAGTTCCTGGTCGGAAACATCCTGGTGGACGACGTCACCGAGGCACTGGACGGCTACGACCTAGCCGGGCACCTTGCGATGGGACACAACGACACGTGCCGTTCGTGCACGCTGAACGGCACGTGCGGAAAGGGCTGTCCGGCTGCGGTGGTCTCGCGCGGGCAACGCATCGGCGAGGTAGACGTCGAGCAGTGCCCGCAGACTGACAGCAAGCCGCTGCTTCAGATAGGACGGCGGCCGACGTGACCGGAATCTTCATAGCGATCGAGGGGCCCAACGGGGTCGGGAAGTCGACCAGCGCGCGTCTGCTGGCCACGCGGCTGGCCATGCGCGGACACTCGGTCCACCTAACCACCGAGCCGAGTCGCTCCCGCCTGGGGGCCCTGATCCGGCAGACCGAGGCGGAACTGTCGGGCCGGGCACTGGCACTTGCGGTCGCGGCCGACCGCGCCGCTCACGTAGCTGACGAGATCGAACCCGCGCTGGTCGCCGGAAAAGTCGTCATCAGCGACCGCTACCTGCCCTCCTCGCTGGTTCTGCAACGCCTCGACGGGCTGCCTCTGGCGGAGATCTGGCGTTACAACGCCTCCGTGCCACACCCGTTCCTCACCCTCTACCTTGAGGAGGATCCCGCGGTCATCGCCGCCCGCTTGAAGGAGCGCCAGGTTCTCAGCAGGCTTGAGCAGGCCGGCTCGCCCAGCCGTGAGTTGGCGCTCTACCGCAAGGCGTACGCGTTTCTGGGACGGCGACGCTGGCGGCAGGCGCGTATCGACTGCCGTGGCCTGGCGCCCGATGAAGTAGTGAAGGCCATGCTCGGCCGCATCGAACTGTTGAACCTCTGGGAAAGGAACCCCTCGTCGTGCTCTCGGTCCTGACCGTCAACCTCGGCGCGGCGGCCCGTCCACGTGCCGAAGCCATGCTGGACTGGCTGGCCGCTCGCCCCGAACAGGTGCTGCTGCTCACCGAGACCAGCGCGGGGCCCGGTACGGCCTACCTGCTCGAACGTTTCCGCGAGGCCGGACACACCGTCATCAAGACCCCGGACGAAGGCGAGCGGGGCGCGGCCATCGTCAGCTGCGTCAAAATTCTGGAGGAGTCGTCGGCGAAGCTCGACGGTGTCACAGTTCCCGGACGGACCGCCGCCTGCCTCCTGGACTGCGAGCCACGGGTCTTCGCCGTCGCCGTCTACGTGCCCAGCCGGGACCGAAGCCAGAGCAAGACCACCCGCAAGCAGCAATTCATCACCTCCTTCCAGACGGCCCTGGCGTCCTTGCCGCAGGAGTTGGCGGCCAATGCCCTCATAGGAGGTGACTACAACGTCATCGGCCGTGACCATGAGCCCCGGCACCGCGGCTTCCTGCCGTTCGAGTACGGCCTCCTGGAGACGCTGGAGGCGACCGGCTATGTCGACACGTACGCGAGCCTGTACCCCGGCGAACAGGCGCACTCCTGGATCGGCCGGACCGGCGACGGCTACCGCTACGACTACATCCACGCAGGACCGGCCCTCGCCGACCGGGTCACCGACTGCCGGTACCTCCACGAGACCCGTACCAGCAAGCTCACCGACCATGCGGCGCTCACCGTGACCCTGGACGTTGTCCCCAACTTGTTGCCCACGGCGGACCCGGCCACCAGTGGCGCGCTGTTCTGAACTGGCTCAGACGCTGTGATGCTGTGCAAGCCGGACGAGCGAGTCGTAGGTGTCGGTCACCCGCTCCAGCTTGACCCCCAGGTCGTTCGCCCATGCGTCCAGCTGTGCCTGAATGGCCAGGCCCGACTCGTCGGCGGTCGTCACTGTTTCGATCTCCAGGAACGGTCCTATGCCCTCGACCTGGTCCACGCACAACGACCACCGCCCCGCCCGCCCGGTCCGACGCTCCTTGACGATCCGGACTGTTGGACGGAACCCCATCTGCAGTAGCGCGTCGTGCATCTGCTCGGCGTCGGCCACGATCGTCTCGGCCTCCAGGCAGGCCATCTCGTTGTCCTGCGGGGTCTTCACGGTGAACAGGTGCTTGCCCTGCACGGTCCGCAGACGTCCGAACGGGACACCGGTCTTGGGCTTGCCGTAGTCCCACCACGTCGGTGCGTACGCCTGGTCCTCTTGGAGGACTGGCGCGGACAGCGAGACTCCCTGATCGGTCAAGGCGTGAAGCAGCGCATCCTGCTCGATCACGCGGTACTTGACCTCGATCTCCTGAGCTTCCACAGTCCCCCCGGGTCGTGACGAGTGCGTGCGAAGGAGCCTAATGGCGCCGGCATCCTCGCGGGGAGTTTTGTGCAGGCCGGACGAAACCCATGGGGATTTTTGCGACACCGAACCGGCGTAGTTTTTGGAAGAAGAATCCCGACTTGACCTTGGCCGCCGAGGCGAGCGTCAATTGCTGTCCGGCCGTCCGTGACATGCGCGCCGATCCTCGGCGGCGGACGGCGAACAAAGGAGGAAAACGAGATGGAAAATACGAAACTGGTCGGCTCGACGGCCGACGAATGGCTGTGGTCGTCGGGAAGGATGCGCTGGCGTCGGGTGTACGCGGGCCGTGCCGATCAGGTCCGGGCGGCGAGGGCGTTCGCCGAGGCTCTGTTCGTGGGCATGCCCTGCGTGGACATCGTCGCGCTGGCCGTCGGCGAACTGGCCGCGAACGCGGTCCGGCACACGCGCTCCGGGGAGGGCGGTGACGGCTGGTTCGGGCTCGAGATCGTCTGCGAGAACCCGGTCTACGTCGCCGTCACCGACATGGGAGGCCACGGAATCCCGACCGTTCTGCCGGAGGGGTACGGCGGCTCCTACAGCGAGGGAGGCCGGGGACTTCGGATGCTGTACGAGCTCGCGCTCATGTTCGGCATGCACGGCAGCAGCACCGTCGGACACACCGTCTGGGTCGACATCGGCCTCAACCGCAAGCTGGAGGCCGACCCGCAGGCATCGGTCCACCTGGTGTCATAGGGAGAGTCCAGCCTGCAGCTATCAGGCTGGACCCTCGCGCCAAGGATAGTCAGCTCGCGTGAGGCGGCTCCGTCTCTGCCCGGCTTCGGGCAGAGACGGGCCGCCGTTCTATCTGGGTGGCAAGATCGTCAACGGCAGAGAGCTGCTGGCCCCTTCTGCTGGACCTTCATTTGCCCCTTCTCCTGGACCTTCACGTTATGAAGAGAAGCCCCGAGCTTAGGCGTAAGTGCAGGTTGGGTCGCTTCCGTGCAGTGTGAAGCGCTCCCGACTCGTCCCTACAGACGACCAGTAGTAGTTGCACGAAGCACCGGTGTAGAGCACGAAATTCACCCCGATGTCGAGAGAAATTACTGAGACCTGACCGAATAAAATGTCCAAGGTCACGCTGGCTGGATCGTGTCTACCGTGCGTTGGTTTTGACCCTCCTTGGCCTTGATGTGTGTGCGCCTTTGTTGTCCTCGCTGGTGTGCGCGCGTTAGCTTGCCTCCTCGGATGGAGCCGCGTGCAGGTCGTCGGCCGCCTATCGGCCCTTCGCTAAGTAACTGGACCGCTCTGGGGTGCAGATTGGACGCGGCCAACAGTCGTCTTCGCGATGTTTTTAAGGGGGAGTTCTCTTCTGTCGGACTATGAGTTCTATGTCCGTAAAGGAGGGGGTTGGAAGACCTGTGGTTCTTTCGTGTGAAGTCCGCGAACCTTGATCAATTCTTGACGGGTCGAGGCGGCCAAAAACAGGGGACTCGGCGGTGCTTTATATGTAGAGGGGGAACGGGCGCCTGCCGATCCAGGCGGCCCGGCGCATGACCACGAACCAGCCCGATTCCACGACCAGTCACCCGCGCACGCCTTCACGTACAGGTGATCGCTCGCCGGCAACACGAAGGAGATCGCCTCGTCACTCGTCCCGTCGCGTCCATCGCCGTCCGCCAAGTTCGGACTTGAACTCGGCCGACGAGTCAAGCGTTGATGACCCCCGGCCCGCCACAGGGGCGGACCGTCCGTCATCCGGCACCCAGCCGGACAACGGGGAAGCGGCAAGCGCGGAGCCTGGCCGGTTGCGACTCGTCGCACCGGCCGAGCCGCCACGCCTCACGCCCTACGCAGCTCGCGCGCTTCTGAGTCTCATGCTCGAAGTCAGTGCTCGCCGCGCCGCCGATCACAGCGACGAGGAGACCGGCCGATGATCCAGCAACGTTCCGGGGCGCCGACGCCCCTGCGGTTCGCCTTCTACGGGCGGGTGTCCACCGAGGACAAGCAGGACCCGACCGCATCCAAGGCATGGCAGCTCCGGCGCGCGGAGACGTTGATCGAGAGCAACGGCGGGCGCATCGTCGTCGAGTACTTCGACGTCGATCGCTCTCGCTCGATCCCCTGGGTACGGCGTCCGGAGGCCAGCCGGCTACTGGATGCGCTGAAGAACCCGAACCGGGGCTTTGACGCGGTCGTCATCGGGGAGCCGCATCGCGCCTTCTACGGAGGGCAGTACGGTCGACCTTCCCCTTGTTCGACCACTACGGCGTCCCGCTGTGGGTTCCGGAGATCGGCGGGGCTATCGACCCCGCCAACGAAGCCCACGACATGATCATGTCCATGTTCGGAGGCCTGTCCAAGGGGGAGCGCAACCGCGTCCGGACCCGAGTCCGCAGCAGCATGGCCGCCATCGCCGCCACCGAAGGCCGCTACCTCGGCGGCCGTCCTCCTTACGGCTACAGACTCGTGGACGGCGGGCCGCACCCACACCCGGGGAAGGCGGCCGACGGTAAGCGCCTGTTCAAGCTGGACATCGACCCCGATGCGGCACCGGTCGTCCAGCGCATCTACTACGAGTACCTCGGCCTCGATGGCTCACCCGAGAAGGGACTGTTCGCCATCGCCGAAGGACTGACGCGCGACGGCATCCCCTGCCCGTCAGCCCATGACCGGGCGCGCAACCAGCACAGGGAGGGACTGGCCTGGGCCAAGAGCGCGGTGAAGACCATCCTGACGAACCCGCGCTACACGGGCCATCAAGTCTGGAACCGGCAGCGCAAAGACGAGGTTCTCATCGACGTCAACGACGTCTCCCTCGGCCACATCACCAAACTCCGCTGGAACGACCGCGACCAGTGGGTCTACTCCGCCAAGGTCGTCCACCCGGTCATCATCGACAAGAACATCTTCGACCGCATCGAAGGCAAGCTTGCCGCCCGCCGCTGCCAGACCGGCGGCACCAAGGCCCGCGCGCAGACCAAACGTGCCTACTCGCTGCGCGGCGTCATCTACTGCGGGCTCTGCAATCGCAAGATGCAGGCCCACACCTACAAGGCGTACGTCTACTTCCGGTGCCGGTACCCCGAGGAGTACGCGCTGGCCAACAAGGTCAAGCACCCGCGCAATATCTTCGTCCGTGAACACCAGGTCACGGCGCTGGTCGACCCCTGGCTTGCGAAGGTCCTGGCACCGCACCGCATCAAGCAGACGATCGCCGACATCCAGGGCGCCCAGGAGCCGCCGACCAACACCGCCGCGATACGAGCCAAGGCCCAGATCGCCGACTGCGAGACCAAGCTCGCGCGCCACCGCGCCGCGCTTGAGGCCGGAGCCAACCCGGTGACGATCGCCCAGTGGATGGCCGAGACCGAGGCCAAGCTCGTCGCCGCACAGGCCGAACTCCGCACGGCCGGAGCCCAGAGACACCAGATCTTGACTGCCCAGCAGATCGACGCACTCGTTGCCGCACTGGGTGATCTCGTCCGAATGCTCAAGGACGCGAGTCCGGAGGCCCGCCAGGCCGTCTACCAGGCACTCGGCGTCAGGCTCGTCTACCACCCGGACAAACAAGAAATCCGGGTCGAGGCTAACCTCAACCCGGATCGCGTTGTGATGCCCATGACCCCGAATTTGGGGAAACGGTACGTGTCCGAGGGGCGACTTGCCCAGTAAACCCACACCACATCATCGTCGTCGGTGTGATATCTCCTCGCGCTGTCTAACGCCGTACCGGGTCTGATGACGACTATCACTCACCTTATCAAAAGGTGCTGTGCATCCTGCCCCAGAGAGCGCGAGGCGGCACGCAAGTTTGCGCGCCAGGGCCGAATTGTTACGTCTGGCGTGATGGTGAGCCGGAACGACCTGGAACGCCATTTTCCGGGCATACCAAAGCGGCATGAGTCGACGGGGTTGCGGCAGGAAAGATTTATCACTGAGGGGACGAGCGACTCGCAGAAGGAGAACGACGTGACGATCACCGAAAACCGTCCCGCACCCCGGAGCGGCGAGAAAAGCTCGATCACGACACCTGCCGACCGACCCGAAGCGGCCATCCGCAACAACATACAGCGCAACAGCCGTATGATCCCCGCCCGAATCCCTCAGAGCAACAGCAGCCCCTGCGGATCCAGCGGCGGGTCCACTGGTGTGCAATCGGAAGCCAAGACGTCCATCCGCCCCACATGGCTGCCGGAAGGGTGCCCGCCCTGGTGCGGATGGCAGGACGATCACAGGGAGCACGACCACTACGACGACCGCATCCACACTGGGGGATGGGCCTCGGTAATCATGACGGTGGCGCGGGACCTGGAGCTTTACAGCCCGGTCGATGAACCGCCGAGCACTCTAGACGCCTCGCTTTACCAACACTTCCGCGAGGTCGAACCGCACATTGAGATCACTCGCGACGGCCGGGCGACGGACCTGCAACTGACCCTCGACGAAGCGGAGGACTTCGTCCGCCAGGTCCTGCGGCTGGTGGCTACCGGCCGAGCCGGGCACTCTGTCGCCCGATCCGCGGCCGGCTGCCCCGCATGGTGCCACGATCACGAGGACGATAACCACATCTCCACCGATCGCGTCTCTGGGCCCTTCCTGGCCCGGCTATTCGGACCTGGCGAGCAGTTGGTGGTGGATCTGGTCCGAGACGCGCGAGCGGACAGAAACGACCGGCCACTGACCGTGGCCGAGGCCGAGAAACTGGGACTGACGCTGGTGGAGTTGTCCGCCATCGCCCGGGTCGAATGCACTCGCCAAATCGGAGGTGATAAGTAGACCTGGAGCCAATAGGCCATGCCGTCCGACGGGTTCTCGAGCGGAGAGCGTAGATTCCACTCTACATAGAACCCTGATGGCGGTCTGGGATCAACTTCCGTCGCGAGGACCACGAGTAGCGATGATCCCAAGCTTGTGGACGGGATGCCTACGCGGGCCGTGCGGTTCGGCTACAGGCATACCTGGCTGCGTGGCCCCGCCGGATGAAGACCATCCGGCGGGGGCAAGAATTGGACCGCCCCGACGATGTCGAAGGCACAGGTTGCACTCTTCCGTCGCCAGCAGATTTCCGCGTTATTTGTCTTCAATTCCTCTTCCTAGTCGGGCCGAGCTCTGTCTTCCGGTGGCGCCGATCGGCGATATTCAGGGTAGTCGAGGTCCATCTGTTTGGCCGCATGCAAGGTGCTGGGATACCGGGCTCTGTCAGATCAGGCGATTGTCTGGTGGCAGAGGCGGGCTGCGGCGACGGCCAAGGCTTCGGCGTCGATACCCGGTCTGAACACGAAGGAGTGGATCTCGGTGGCGGTCATGGTGTACCAGGGTGCTTTGAGTTCGTTCTTCTTGCGGTCAGCGGAATCTTCGCCACCTTGGCCGGTCGAGGAGTCCCAGCATGTCATGGTGGATCCGAGGCGGGCCGCGACGATCCGCTGGTCCCGGATGTCGTTGGCATCGCCCTTGCCAACAGGACCCCCACCCGCAGCTATGCCAGATCCATGTTCGAGGTCGACTGCGTCGGGGAGGTCTGCGGCACCGACCCCAAGCCCGGACGCCACATCCACATGAACCATGCCAGGGACAAGCTGAATTGGAGCGTGCGGGTCGCCAACAGCCCGCGGGTGGGGTACTGAGGCCGGGGCCGGCGAACCGTGACGTGATGTAGGGACTGGAAAATATCAGGAAGTCAGAACCTGTGTGCGGCAGGATGAAGCCATGACGACCCCGACCCCAGCGATGACGCCCGAGGTCATGAAGCGCCTCGCATTTATCCGCATGCTGCACCAGCAGGGCACAGCGCAGTCTCACCAAGCAGAGCCCCTCAACTGCACGTGCATCCTCGCGTTCCACGACGCTGTCGAGCTCTTCCTCCTTCTCGCCGGTGAGCACCTTGCTGTCAACATCCCTGAAACCGGGAAGTTCGACAACAGGTACTTCGACAACCTTGCCAAGCACCCCGATGGCAAGCTGTCCGGCAGGAAAGGCGTTCGCCGTCTCAACGACCACCGCAACAACTTTAAGCACGCGCACGCCTGGCCTAGCCGAGACGCGATTGAGGACGCGCGCGCCGACACCATGGCGTTCTTCGAAGACAACACACCGCGGGTGTTCGGCGTTGCCTACGACGCTATCGACATGGCAGACCTGATCCCGCAAGAGCGCGTTCGTGACATCGTCAAGCAAGCACAAGAGAAGGAGAGCTCAGACGACACTATCGAAGCCATGGCACTTCTCGTGGATGCTTTCGACGATCTCTTCCGTGGGAAACCATGGTCGGATACCGAAGGCGCCTACACGTTCGGCCCTAGAATCCGCAGGTCCTTGCGCGAAGCCGATATCCATAGAGTCCTCGAGCATGGGCGGGGCAAGTCGGCGATTCCAACGGCGAAGGCGGGGGATCTAGCTGGCCAGATCGCGACGATAACCGAGGTCGTCATCGCGCTTCAGGGTGCCATGCAGGTACTGGCATCCGGCATTGACTATCCCCAGTATGACCGCTTCCAAGTACTGACCCCGCATGTGGCCTATATGATGTCCGGCGACAGGCGCGTAGCGCACCATCAAAACTATGCGCCCAGCAAAGAAGACTTCGAGTACTGCAAGCGGTTCGTGATCTCCAGTGCTCTGCGCCTGGTTGAGGTTGAGGGGCACCGGTCGGCGCCGCCATGGCTGGCTTGACATGTCCAAGGACAGAGCGATCGCCTACCGGGACCGTGCGGTCAAGCTGTTCAACGTCCACAAGGACGAGATACCGGTCGGGGAGAAGGCTTTACTGGGAGACCCCAGGCTCGCCGAGTAGCGGGCTCATCACGTCGTCTGCCTCCCTACCACAGACGCCGAGGGCTACGTCTTCGAGATGTTCCGGCCCGACATGTGGCCCAGCCCCATCCACCGGACGACGCATCTCATGGGTCAGTCATGGCTCCGGTACACTGAGATATGATACTGTCTTCGCCCAGTTTCGGCGAGGACGCATGGAACAAGGAATGCCCGTAGCTCCCTGAGAGTGAACTGGCCGTGTGAGCCGCAAGGTAATCCATGCTGGCTCTGCGTTCGTCTCAGTGCTACTAGGCACCCAAGCATTGAGCCTGCTCAGTGGAGTGACGATATGCCCATCCTCGTCCGCACCTCCTTCGTCGCCATCCAGGGCGTTCGCGTCTACTTCGAAGACCTGAAACGCCTCTATGACGTCCTGGAGACGGCCGCTGGGCAGAAGCCCAAGGTGGCCATCCATCTGCGGACGGCTGCCCGTGAGCATGTGCTTTCCAGCCTCGATGAGGTCAAGTCCTACCGGCCGGATGATCTGCGTACATTGACCGTGCGTAGTTCGACCGGTGCGGGGGGCCTTACCTTCCACATTCTGGAGAATCGCATTACGTTCAGCACTACGAACTCGGGTGTTAGTGACGTAGCTGACGTTGTGAGGGACTTTGAGCGCCTTGAACCACCTGGACGGTTCTCCTATCTACTAAGGCCCAAGGCGCTTAACCCGTACCGTGTAGAACTACTATTGAACTCCCGAACCGAGGTCAGGGAACGACTTTCCAAGCATCGGCAGTTCGTCATCACCGCAGCCGTTGGGATCGGCTCGATGGCTGGCACCTTCCTAGCGATCATCCCCTTTAAGTAAGCGTTCATGCGGCCCTGCGGGAGTGTCGAAGTCCGGCTTACGCGTCGGGGTAGATTACGATGTCTGGCCTCGCGTCCAGTGCATTGTCGCGCCGCACCGTTGAAATTCTCGCGTCCGCGGCGTTCCCCAGCGGTTCGCCGGAAGGGACGGGTTAAGAGGTAGCGGCAGCCGGTGAACTTTATGTGTCCACAACGGTTTGCTGCTGACGTTGCGGAGTACTGTTTCGCTCGGCGAGGGGACCGACACTGCAGCGTCGTGGGTGACCTGGAACGGACCAGCAGGGCTTAGGGGCTATGGACGCTGGCGGTGTACGACGGCGAGTCCGATGGTGGTTAGCAGGTGGCTGCAGCAGTCGTTGAGGGCGGTTTCCAGGCTGACGGGCTCGTAGATGTCGGGGTCGGTTTGGCCGCGTGCGGCGGCGTACACCGGTTGGCGGCGGGAGTAGTCGGCGTAGTGCAGGAGGTGGTCGCTGCGCGCCTGAAGGAATTCCTTATCTGTGACCTGGCCGGACTTGAACCGGCGAACGGCCAGGATGCGCGCGCGGGCCAGATCGATGAACGCGTCGGTGGTCATGGGGGCTTCGGGATGGCCGACGGCCCGGCGAATCTGTTGGTGGCCGGGTTCGAACACTGCCCGGAACGCCGGTTCGAGGCGTTCGTCGTCTAGCCGTCCGTTGTAGGCAATCTCTGCAAGAACGTTCACCAAGTTTGCGCGGGCACGCCGGTCGGCCGTGGGGTGGCCGGCCTGTTCAACGATGGCACGGGACGCGGCTCGGGCGCTGGCCTTGCTGATTGCTGGGCCGCCCAGCCACGTCAGATACGCACGACGGGCCTGGCTGAGCGGCACATATTCCTCGCCCCAGTACATCCAGATCCCTACCGGGATACGGGCCAAGCCGGCGATTCCCTGACCTGCTCGGCGGTGGTGCAACTCGGTCAGGAACAACATGCGCTGGGTCACCGGATACAACGCTGGACGCGAACCCTGGCCTCGCCCCGCAGAGCGCTTGACCGGGTAGTCCAGCAGGCCGATCCGCGACCAGTCCCGAACGAGGCGAGCCGTCACCTGGTGATGCGCAGCTGCTGCATCGGCGACGAGGTCGTCGATCGTCCCCGGCTCGGTGATCCCCACTCTTTGGAGATTACACGAGATTCGCATCTCTCAGTTATGGAATTAGGGGGCTGGCCAGCAGAGACTTCACATGGGATCAACACGGATCCCCCAACCTTGCAGAGAGAAGGGGCGGAGATGACGGTCAAGCAGATCCTCGCGATGTTCGCGGGAAGTCTGGTGGGCAAGTGGGTCCGCGATCAGATGGTCCAACTCGGCTTGGACCGGGTGGTCGCGGCTGTGCTCGCTGCCGCCGCCGCATCCGCGGTCACCGCGGCTGTGGGCAGAGCCTGAATCAGGCTCTGCCCACGCCCCGGCTCCCGAGAGATCACGCGGCAGACGAGAGCCGGGGCTCGGCACATTACCGAGCGCAGTCCCTCCGCACGCAACACTCGCCGCCGATACCTCCTCACCAGGTGATAACCCAGCGTCCAAGTTCCTGTACGGAGGCAGCACGACCACGCCCAGCACCTGCTCGACGGGTACAAGCAAGAACAGGTTCTCTCGGCCGTGACCCCATGACCCCGTGACTGCGCTGAAGACGCGGATGTCTTTGTGGCGCCATCGCTCAAACGAACCCGGATGTCAGGGCCGTAGTAATCGATTTTGCTAACCCGCTGGGAAGAATCGATTGAAGGAGATATTCTGCAACGTTCTGCGCGATACCAGAGGTGCGGGGTGAGGGGACATGGCCGACTCGTTCGAGGAGCTAGCAGCGCGGTCGCGGAACTTCGGGTTCCTGCTGCAGCATGAGCCGCTGCTGGTGGCGGACGGGGCCACGGCCGAGTCCTACATCTACAGCGACCCGGACGCGGCTATGGGGAAGGCACGGCGGTTCACCGAGACGCTGGCGAGGCTGCTGGTAGCGCGCACGCAGACTCCGGTGCAGGGAACGACACACAGCGCCAGGATCGCAGCGCTGGCCACGGCGGGCGTTCTGGTACCCAGCATCCGGCAGGCATTTGATGAAGTCCGAATCTCCGGTAATCGGGCGGTCCATTCGCACTGGGGAGACGTACAAGCAGCCTTGTCGTGCGTACGGAACTGCTTCGAGCTGGGGGTGTGGTTCCACAAAGCTGCCAGCGACGCCCCCGCCCCCCTGGGGTTTGTTCCGCCGCCCGACCCCGCTACCGAGACGCCGGAGTCGGCGGCCGAACGGGCCGAGCTGGAGGAGCTGCGGCAGGAGCTGGAGCGTCTGCGGGAGCGGCTGACCGCGGTGAAGGTCAGCCGGGACGGGCAGATGTCCAAGCTGGAGGCCGAGGCTCGCGCGCGTCGGCAGGCCGAGGACGAACTTGCCCAGGCCCTGGCCGGCCAGGAAGCGCTGCGCGCGTCGGTTGAACGGACGCAGCAGCAGCTGGCCGAGGCTCGGGAACGGTTCGCCGCCCAGGTCGCCAGCGCGCCGAAGGTGCGGCCGGTCGACCGCGATGCGTTCATCGCGCGGGCTCAGCACGCGGCCGCCAAGCCGCTGACTGAGGCCGAGGTCCGCGAGCGGGTGGACGAGATGCTGCGGCTGGCCGGCTGGGACGTCCAGAACGCCAAGGACACCAATCTGTTCGCTGCCCAGGGCGTGGCCGTGCGTGAGGTGCCCACGGCCAAGGGCGTGGCCGACTATCTGCTGTGGGTGGACCAGAAGCTCGTCGGGGTGATCGAGGCCAAACGCGAGGGCGTGATCTTGACACCGGTGGAGACGCAGTCAGCCCGCTACGCCGACACCCTGACCGCCTCCCAGCAGTTCGCCGCCTGGCGGATCCCCCTGCCGTTCCGCTACGAGACCACCGCGGCAGAGACGCACTTCACCAACACCCTCGACCCCGCCCCGCGCGCCCGATCGGTGTTCTCCTTCCACCGGCCCGAGACGCTGGCCCGCTGGATGCGCGAAGCCGACACCGAGGACGAGCCCCCCACCCTGCGGGCCCGGCTCCGCGAACTGCCGACCCTGGACACCCGGGGACTGCGCGCCGCACAGGCCCGCGCCATCACGGGCCTGGAGCAGTCGCTGGTGCGTGATGAGCCGCGCGGGCTGGTCCAGATGGCCACCGGGGCGGGCAAGACCTACATGGCGGTCACCCAGACCTACCGGCTGCTTGAGTACGCCAAAGCGCGGCGGGTGCTGTTCCTGGTCGACCGCAACAACCTCGGAAAGCAGGCTTACACCGAGTTCGACAACTTCATCACCCCCGACGACGGCCGCAAGTTCACCGAGCTGTACAACGTCGAACGGCTCGGCGGCGCGGCCATGAAGGACTCGACCAAGGTCGTCATCTCCACCATCCAGCGCCTGTACGCCCGGCTGCGCGGCGAACCGGTGGACCCCGAGGTCGAGGACGAGAGCTACGACAGCTACACCGCCGATGACGTCGTCGAGGTCGCCTACAGCGCCGACCTGCCCCCCGAGACATTCGATCTGATCATCATCGACGAGTGCCACCGGTCGATCTACGGCGTGTGGCGCCAGGTACTGGAGTACTTCGACGCCTTCCTGGTCGGCCTCACCGCGACCCCGGTCAAGCAGACCTTCGGATTCTTCGGCCAGAACCTGGTCAGCGAGTACACCTACCGCGAGTCGGTCAACGACGCCGTCAATGTCGACTTCGACGTCTACCGGATTCGCACCCAGCACGCCGAGCAGGGCGCCACCATCGACCGGGGCACCGTGGTCCCCATCATGAGCCGCCCCACCCGCCGCAAACGCTACGAGGAACTCGACGACGACCTCACCTGGACCGGCACCCAACTGGGCCGCAAAGTGATCAGCACCGGGCAGCTCCGCCTGGTGCTGGAGACCTTCCGCGACCGGCTGTTCACCGAGATCTTCTCCGGCCGCAGCTACGTCCCCAAAACACTGGTATTCGCCGTGGACGACAACCACGCCGAGGAGATCGTGACCATGGTCCGCACGGTGTTCGGCAAGGGCAACGACTTCTGCAAGAAGATCACCTACAAGGCCGCCGACCCCGACGCGCTGATCGCCGAGTTCCGCAACTCCCCGGACCTGCGGATCGCCGTCACCGTCAACATGATCGCCACCGGCACCGACATCCGCCCGCTGGAGTGCGTGTTCTTCCTCAACGAGGTCAAGAGCTGGGCCCTGTTCGAGCAGATGAAAGGCCGCGGCGCCCGCACCGTCGATCCCGCCGAACTCCAGCAGGTCACCCCCGACGTGCAGGCCAAGACCCGCTTCGTCATCGTCGACGCCGTCGGTGTCACCGACTCCCCGCGGGTGGACGCCACCCCGCTGGTGCAGCACAGCGAAAAGCAGATCAGCTTCGAGGCCCTACTCAACAAGGCGGGCAACCTCACCATCAACCCGGACGAGGCATCCACCTTGGCCGGACGACTGGCCCGCCTGAACAAGCAGATCACCCCCGACGAGCGAGCCGAACTGGAGAACCTGGCCGGCCGCCCGCTCGCCGAAGTGATCACCTCCGTGTCCAGCTGCGCCGACCCCGACACCCTCCAAACCGCCTACGGCGACGGCGGCCCGAAGGGCAAAGCTGCGGTCCACGCCCTCGTTGTCCAGGCCGTGCGACCACTGGCCGAAAACACTGAACTTCGCCAGCGGCTGTTGGAGATCCGACGCGCCCACGACATCGTCTGGGACGAGGTCAACCGCGACACCCTCATCGAAGCTGCCGCCCAGGACCCGAAGCTGCGTGCCCAGGAGGTCGTCACCTCCTGGCGCTCCTACCTCGAAGAACATCGCGACGAGATCACCGCGATCGAGGCCGCCTACCGCAGCGGACAGCCCGGCCGCGCCGCCTACGCCAAACTCAAAGAACTGGCCGCCCGCATCGCCCGCCCCCCGCACGAGTGGACACCCCACGAGCTGTGGAAGGCCTACGAACAACTCGACCTCGCCGCCGGCAAGCGCGGCAACCAGCACGGGCCCGTCGACCTCATCGGCCTCATTCGCTACGAGCTCGGCCTCGACACTGAACCCAAACCGCACCGCAGCGTCGTAGAGGAGCGGTACGCTGCCTGGCTTGTGAAGCAACAGCAAGCTGGAGTCGGGTTCACTCCCGACCAGCGATGGTGGCTGGACCACATCTGCGACGTGGTCATCACCCACGCCGCCATCGACCACACCGAACTCGATAAGCCCCCCTTCACCGACCGCGGCGGCATCGACGGCTTCCTGAGCACCTTCGGCGACACCAACGCCGAAACCCTCCTCACCGACCTGAACCGGAACCTCACCGCATGATTGACCTCCCAAACGGCTGGGCTATCGCCACGCTGGACCAACTCATAGGCGTTGATGGGATCTTTAGCGATGGAGACTGGATCGAAAGCAAGGACCAGGATCCCAACGGCACCGTTCGCCTAGTCCAGTTGGCAGACATTGGTGAGGGTGCATTCAGGAATCGCAGTAATCGTTGGCTAACTCCAGAGAAGGCCGATGAACTAAAGTGCACCTTCCTTAGGCAGGAGGACGTGTTGATCGCTCGCATGCCCGATCCTTTGGGTAGGGCATGTATCTATCCTGGTGGCAACTCACCTGCAGTAACTGCCGTGGATGTCTGCATTATCCGACCGGGAAGAGGTGGTGTCGACCCCCGATGGTTGATGTCGACTATAAATTCTCCTCAGATTCGGGATCAGGTACGCAAGTACGAAACCGGCACCACGAGAAAAAGAATTTCGCGCAAGAATCTTGCCAAGATACCCCTGCAAGTACCACCCCTTGCCGAGCAACGCCGCATCGTTGCGGCCCTCGAAGACCGCATCTCCCGCCTGAATATCGCCACTGCAGACCTCGCTCGGAGTGTGACCCGTTTGCGCGCGCTGCGGAGTAGTACTTTGCGCAAGGCTGTCCGAGGAGATCTCGTCGAACACTACGGCGAGTCGCCGAAGGAGTGGCTCTGCCAGATCGCGGATGAGCGTAAGGTGCTAGCGGGACGGCCATATCGGCCAGTTCCCCCACTTGCACTCCCTGGCTTTCAGGTGCCGAACCACTGGAGAATGGTGAGTTTGGCCTCACTGAGCTACTCCAGCGGGTATGGAACTTCTACAAAGTGTGAATATGGCGCACAAGGGGCACCTGTTCTTCGTATTCCCAACATCGTCGATGGAGAGATCGACATGAGTGACCTGAAGTGCGCCGTCGATACTTCGGTCAAAATGGATGAGCTATATGTTGCGCCAGGAGACCTGCTGTTCGTCCGCACCAATGGCAGTCGCGAATTGATTGGCCGGACGGCGATCGTGCGAGAGCACGTTAACGCCGCCTATGCATCGTACTTGATTAGATATCGGCTCGTTCCCTGTGTACCCCCGGAGTGGGTGCAACTGGTCTTGTCTAGCCCGCAATGGCGTGAGTATATCGAGCGATCATCGGCTTCCTCTGCGGGGCAATATAATCTGAGTATGCGGACACTTGCTCCGCTGCCAATTCCTATTCCGCCGATGCGGGAGATGCAGAAGATTCTGACCGCGGTAGATAACGTGGTCTCACTGACCTCTAGGATCGCTGGCAGTTGTGGTGCGGGCCTGCGCAAGAGCGAAACCCTTCGGCGAACAATCTTGCAGGAGGCGTTCGCGGGGCGGTTGGTGGAGCAGGACCCGGCGGATGAGCCTGCCTCGGTATTGCTAGAGCGAATCCGGGCAGAGCGGGCGGCGCGGGGGCCCGTGCGACGGGCGCGGCGAGGCAAGAGCGAGAAGGCTCCTCAGAAAGAGACATTGCTATGAGCACTGTGGAGACGCGGCGACTTGTCGCGAAGCTGTGGAACTACTGTGATGTGCTGCGGGATGACGGGGTCTCTACGATCGACTACGTCGAGCAGCTCACCTTCCTGTTGTTCTTGAAGATGGGGCACGAGCGGGCCAACCGGAAGAGCTTCCCCGATATGGCGCTCAAGCCGGTGGGGGACGCCTGGCAGTCGCTACTGGACGCGGATGGTCAGACGCTGGAGGACACCTACAACCACGTCCTTCGGGACTTTGGGCAGCGCAAGGACACGCTCGGAGTCATCTTCCGCAAGGCGCAGAACCGAATCCAGGACCCGGCCAAGCTCAAGAAGCTGATCGTGGACCTGATCGACAAGGAGCAGTGGTCCAGCCAGGGCGTCGATGTGAAGGGCGACGCCTACGAGGAACTGCTGGCAAAGGGAGCCGAGGACGTCAAGTCCGGTGCCGGGCAGTACTTCACGCCCCGTGAACTGATCGCCGCCATGGTCGACTGCGTCCAGCCCGGCCCGGACGACGTGGTCTGCGACCCGTCATGTGGGACAGGCGGGTTCCTGTTGGCGGCGCACGATTACATCCAGCGCCACCACGGCAGCGGCCTGACGCCCGAGCAGCGCGACAATCTCGCCGGGGGCGGCATCAGCGGGGTAGAACTGGTGGACGGCACGGCCAGGTTGGCAGCGATGAACATGCTGTTGCATGGTATCGGCAAGCCGACGGGCCATTCGCTGATCGAGGTCCGTGATGCGCTAGCTGAGCCATCCCATGTCTATCCGAGCCTGGTTCTGGCCAATCCGCCGTTCGGGCGCAAGTCGTCCATCACCGTCGTCGGTGAGGATGGGAGGTCCAGCCGGGAGGACATCGAGTACACCCGGCAGGACTTCTGGGTTACCACCAAGAACAAGCAACTCAACTTCGTGCAGCACATCGCCTCCATGCTCGGCATCCCTGGCCGCGCCGCCGTCGTCTTGCCGGACAACGTGCTGTTCGAGGGGGGATCGGGGGAGACAATCCGGCGGCGGCTCCTTAAGCAGTTCGACGTGCACACCCTACTACGGCTACCAACTGGAATTTTCTACGCGCACGGTGTCAAGGCCAACGTGCTGTTCTTTGACAAGAAGCCGGCCCGACCGGACGTGCCTTGGACCTCCAAGCTGTGGGTGTACGACTTCCGCACCGCCCAGCACTTCACCCTCAAGCAGCACCGGCTCACCCGTGAGCACCTGGATGATTTTGTTAAGTGTTACCGACCCGGTGAACCCCACGAGAATCGCCTCGAAACCGAGCGGTTCAAAGCGTTCACTTATGAAGAGTTGGTCGCTCGCGACAAGGTCAACCTCGACATTGCCTGGCTGAAAGACCCGAGCCTGGAGGACGCCGACAGCCTGCTGCCACCCGAAGTCATCGCCCGCGAGATTGTCGAGGATCTCACAGCGGCTCTTGCCGAGTTTAACGCCATTGCTGATGCTTTCGAACACCCCGAGCAATCCCCTTCGACTGAGTGATCCGATCAACCACCAAGATGTGACGACCCTACGTACGCTGATCGGATGATCCGGTGCGTGGTGTTCGATGTGGGCGAGACGTTGGTGGATGACACTCGCGAGTGGCGGGGGTGGGCGGACTGGTTGGGAGTTTCGCCGCACACGATGTCAGCGCTGGTGGGTGCGGTGACGGCGCAGGGGCGCGACAACGCTGATGCGCTGCGCTTGGTGCGGCCTGGGCTGGATGTCGTTGAGGAGCGTCGGGCTCGTGTTGCGTCCGGACATGCCCTGGAGTTGGTGGAGACTGACCTCTACCCGGATGTCCGAACGGCGTTGGAGGAGCATCGGCGGCACGGGCTCTGGGTTGGTATTGCGGGCAATCAGACTGCGCGAGTGGGGGCGCGGCTGCGTGAGCTTGACCTTCCGGTGGACGAGGTTGCTACGTCGGAGGAGTGGGGCGTAGCGAAGCCGGATCCAAGGTTCTTTGCCCGGCTGATCGAGTGGGCTCCCGGGGAGCCGGACGAGATCGCGTACGTGGGTGACCACCCCGCCAACGATGTGGTGCCGGCGCGGGCTGCCGGGCTGCGGGCGGCGCTGGTGAGGCGGGGGCCATGGGGGCACCTGTGGGCGGACGAGTTCCGTGGTGTCGCGGACTGGGTTGTGGATGACCTGGCTGAGCTTCCAAGGTTGTTGACTTCGTCCTAAAGGCCGCGCTCCTCGACGGTCTCGGGTTACCGTGCCGACACGATGGACCGTCGGGGAGCGCTATTGAGGCCGGAGAACTCGGTCGGCGACCGTATCGCCGCTTCCCGCACGGCGCGGCGGCTTACACAGCGCCAGCTGGCCGCAGCGGCGCACGTGTCGTTGAGTCTGCTGCGGAAGGTCGAGCAGGGCGATCGGCCGGTGACCGATCGGGCGTTGGGCGCGATTGCTGAAGCGCTTGGTACGGAGCCGGAGGTTCTGGCGGGCCAGAGACGCTCGACCGACAGCCGGGTACACGCGGCGGTACCGAGTCTCCGGACGGCGATCGACGCCTACGACCTCCCCGAGGACGGGCCCATCCGGCCGTTGATGCAGTTGCAGCGGGTGGTCGGTGAGATGACTCGGTGGCGGTTATCGTCGCAGTACACGCGGCTGGCGGAGTCGCTCCCCGAGCTGTTGGGGGAGCTGACGCGCTGTCGGCTCGCCGAGGACGCTGACCAGCGGGTGGCCGCGACGCGGCTTCTGGTCTCGGCGTACCGGGCGGCCGACGCCGTCGCCTACAAGTACGGGTACTACGACTTATCGGCGCGCTTGGTGGAGCTGATGCGGGCATCCGCCGAGACGGTGGAGGACCCGACGCTGCTCGCGACGGCCGCTTACGTGCGGACCGAGGTGTTCTTCGCCAGCAACAACCTTGTGCCAGGCCTTCGCCTGCTGGAGAAGGCGTTAGATGACGCACCAAACCCGAACACTTCGGAGCTGCAGGCAGCCGTGGGCGCGCTGCACATGCGGGCTGCCGTGGTCGCCGCCAGGATGACCAAGGACTTAGCGGCGGCAGACGAGCACTTCCAGCACGCTCGGCGGCTCGCGGAGACAGTGCCCGAGGGGGTCTATAACGGGACCGCGTTCGGCCCAGTATCTCTGCACGTACACGAGGTCGCGCTCTCGGTGGAGCGTGGTGATGCGTCGCGTGCTGTGGAGATCGCCGGAGGCGGGGCCGCGCTGTCGGGCTCCTTGGAGAAGGTGCCGGAGGAACGGCGGTCCCACTACTACATCGATGTGGCGCGGGCGCAGTTGTGGCTGGGACGGCGGGACGAGGCGTTCCGGTCGTTGCAGGCGGCCAGGCGCATCGCTCCTCAGCACACCCGAGAGCATCCTTACGTGCGGGACGTGCTGGTGAGGCTGCTGCGCCTCCATGCTTCGCCACCGCACGCGCTGGTGGCGTTCGCGGAGTGGGCGCGCGCGATCTAGCCGACCCCAGCCGGGTGCCACGAGATGTGGCACTCGTGCCTCTCGCAAATGGCGAACATCATCGTCATGTCCGCATCGACTCCGCGGCGCGTGGACGCCCTCAAGTCCGAGCTGGAGAAGGCCTTTCCGCCGTGGCGGATTCTGGTGACCGACCAGCGTCGCTGGTGGGCCCTGCGCGGACCGATGCCTCCGGAGCAGATCAACGAGGTGGACACGGTGGAGGCCGACACCGCTGAGCAACTCCGCGGCAAGCTCGAAGAGTTGGCGGTGGTCTGGTGAGCACTCTGCCAGAGCTTCGGTTCGGTGTCGCGACGGCAACGGCCATGCTCGACGTGTTCCACGGCGGTTCGACCCTGATGGCGCGGCGGAGGTCGGCATGACCGTCTCACGCGCGTACGTCGCATCCCCGCAGATCGACACTGCCGTTCCCCATTCGGCCAGGATCTGGGACTACTGGCTGGGCGGCAAGGACAACTACGAGGTGGACAGAGTTGCCGGCGACGCCTACCAGAAGGTCTTCCCCGGCATCGTCGATATCGCTCGTGCCCAGCGGCTTTTCCTCTGCCGTGTCGTGCGGTTCTTGGCCGGCGAGATGGGCGTGCGGCAGTTCCTGGACATCGGCACCGGGTTGCCCGTTTCCGACAACACTCACGAAGTGGCCCAGCGGGTCGCTCCGAATGCCCGGGTGGTCTATGTCGATAACGACCCGCTCGTCCTCGCGCATGGACGGGCTCTCCTGACCTCGATGCCGGACGGGGCCACCGACTTCATCGAGGCCGACGTCTGCGACCCGGACGTCATTGTGGAGCAGGCTGCGGTCACGCTGCTGGACCTGCGGCGGCCCGTCGCGGTGCGGATGCTGGGCATCTTGGGTCACATCGGTGACGGTGAGGCCCACCGGGTCGTGCGGCGGGCGATGGCACCGTTGGTGCCCGGTTCCTATCTGGCTGTCTGCGACGGCATCGCCACCAGCGCCGCGCGGGCACAGGCGCACGACGTCTACAACGAGTCCGGCGCCGTCCCCTACACGTTGCGCACCCCCGACCAGATCGCCGGATTCCTGGACGGGCTTGAGATGGTCGACCCCGGCGAGCACGGGCCTGGCATGGTCGCCCCCCACCTGTGGCGCCCGGAGATCGCCTCCAACGAGCCCGTGATCAACATCGAGGCCCGCGCCGGAGTCGGGAGAAAAGTCCGATGAAGGGCGTTGTGGGGGACCAGCCAGGCAACGGCCACGTGCCCACGGAACCGTCTCAGCACGCGCGGGAGCATGCATATGAACTAACCAGGCGTCTCAGCTCGCGGGGGCTGCACGCGTCAGCGGGGCCGCTCGTGGGAAGCCCTGCGGGCGCGATGACGGTCGCGGTGCAACGTGTGGACGTCCACCCTTATGCGGGCCGGCTGGTGGTCCTTCTACCGGATCCTCGTGACCCCAACGAGTTGTACTGGCATTGGCAGCGGCCCTTCACCGATCATTCCCAGATCGGGGCCCGTTGGTTCCAGCCGTTCAGCCCGGCCGACGCCTACGACGACACCGCCGACCGGATCGCCGCCGCGATCGCGGCCACCCTGCGTGCCCGCGCCCGCCTGCTGCACGCATCGGCCGCCCGGCCGGATACGGCGGAGGAACCCGACAGCGAGGTCCTCGTCTACGTCGGACACCGCGTGCATGCGCTGGTCAGCCGGATGCTGGAGCGCCTGAAGGCCATCGAGAACGACCTGGAAGACCCCGATCTCCTTGCGGATCTGTACGGAGTCGACCATTTAGCGACCCAACTGCGCCGCGCGGCCGAACGGTCGGCGGTGCTGGGAGGCCGCACGGCCCGCCGTGCCACCGCTCCGATGCCGATCTCGACGGTACTGCGCCAGGCGATGGCCGAGGTCGAGGCGTTCCAGCGCGTCCGGCTGACCTTGCCCGATGACGATGTGGAAATACCGGGGTACGCGGGCCCGGACGTGATCCACATCCTGGCGGAGCTGGTGGAGAACGCCACCCGGTTCTCGGGCACCACGGTGCGGATGCTGACGGTACAGATGCCCGGCGGGCTGGGCGTGGAGGTTCGTGACGAGGGCGAGCTGGCCCTGTCGGCGGATCGACTCGTCGACCTCCGGCGGATCCTGGCCGCGCCGTTCCAGGTCAGCTTGCGTGAGCAGGTCCGGCAGGGACAGGTCGGTCTTCTGGTGGCTGCTCGGCTGGCGGCCCGGCACGGGATCCGGATCGAACTGCATCCGCAGTCGCCCGGGATGCACGCCCTGGTCGTCCTGCCCCGCACCCTGTTGACCGCCCCGACCCCCACCGCCGCGTTCCCGCAGGCGACCCGTCGCCGCACGCTCGTCCCGAAGCCTCCAGTGGCTCCGCCGTTGAGTTCATCCCCGCAAGGTTCGGCTCTGCCCAGTGCCGCTGCACTGACGTCTGACGATCCGCCGTCCGCCGACCCGTCAGCGCAGCCGCCGGGCGGTCGGCCTCCGCTTCCCCGGCGCCCCAAGGCACGCCCTGCTCCAGGCGTTACACCGCCGCCTTCCCCCGACCCCACCCCCACACCGGTATCAGCGCGCCCACCGTCTCCCGAACTGATGGCGCGCTTCGCTGCTGGCCGCCGACGCGGCCAAGCCGACCAGCGGCACGACCCCACCGGCGAGCCGGAGACCGGCTGACCTCGCCCTGGGACCCGGCCGTTTCACACCCCGACGGAGAAACACATGACGACACCCACAGCGCCTCATGCGCCACGAGCCCATCCTGCGCCGTCTTCGACGGACCGGGGCCTGACCTGGCTTCTGCGGGAGTTCACCGGCCGGGTTGCCGGTGTCACCTGCGCCCTGCTGGTGTCGCGGGACGGGCTGGCGAAGGCGGTGTCGGGTCTGGACGACGACCGGGCCGACCGGGCGGCCGCATGGGTGTCCAGCCTGCACTCACTGGCCCGGTCGGCCGCCACCATCGCCGGGGCCCAGGACGGCGGTTTCCGGCAGGTCGTCATCGAGGACGCCGGCGTCCTGGTGTTCGTCGTGAGCGCCGACCACGCCGCCACGACCGAGCCAGGCAGCGAATCTGGCCTGGTCGGCTGTGTGCTTGGCGTCCTCGCCGAACCCGACGCCGACCTCGGGGTGGTCGGCCACGAAATAACCCTGCTGGTCAACAGCGTGGGCGAGCACCTGACCACCCCCGCCCGCGATGGCCGGAACACCGGCGAGGGCCGGTGACCATGTCCGACCTAGCAGGTCACGATCAGCGCTATCCCCTAGCCACGCCCATCACGACATCCAAGACGGGTCCGGCGGGTGCGATCGAGTGGGACCAGGCTTGGGAGACCTACGACGTCGAGGAGGTACGCCCCTACGCCATCACCGGTGGCCGGACCAGACCGCAGCACTCGATGCGGCTGGTGACCCTGCTGGAGGCCGCGGACCCCTCACGCGCCAAAAGCCTCGGCCCCGAATCAGCCCATGCGGTCGAGCTATGCCGCGATCAGCCGTGCCCGGTCGCCGAGATCGCTGCCCGCCTCGGTCTTCCCGTCCAGGCCGCCAAGGTCGTCCTGTCGGATCTGATCGACTGCGGCGCGCTCGTCGTGACCCTGCCTGGGCCGGGAGCGTCCGACCATCTGCAGTTGCTGGAGGCGCTGCGGTCCGGTCTGGAAACGAGGTTGTCCGATGTCGCCTGACCGGTCCCAGGCCGCCGCCCACGGCGAGCGCGGACCCGTGCCCTTCGCCGTGAAGATCATCGTCAGTGGCGGATTCGGTGTCGGGAAGACCACGATGATCGGCGCGGTCAGCGAGATCGACCCGCTGACCACCGAGGAACGCCTGACCGTGGTCAGCGACGGCATCGACTCCCTCGCCGGGGTCGAACACAAGACCACGACCACCGTGGCGCTGGACTTCGGCCGCCTCACTTTCGCCAAGCAGCAGATGATCTTGTACCTGTTCGGCACGCCCGGCCAAGACCGCTACTGGTTCACCTGGGACGACCTGGTCGTCGGGGCGGTCGGCGCAGTGGTCCTTGTCGACACTCGCCGGCTACCCGACAGCTTCGGGCCGGTCGGCTACTTCGAGCAGAGGGGCATCCCGTTCGTGGTCGCGGTCAACGAGTTCGCTGACGCCCCATATCGCTACACCCGGACCGAGATCCGCCAAGCCCTCGGTATCCCTGACCGGGTGCCGGTCGTGCACTGCGATGCCCGCGAGCCGCGCTCGGCTATCACAGTGCTGCTCGCCCTAGTCGACCACGCGCTCACCCATCCGCGCATGCCTGAGCAGCCACATGAGCCCATCGCCCAGGGAGCTTCCGCATGAGGTATGACACCGACGCCGGCCTACCCGTCCCCACCTGGCAAGACACCGCCGAGCAGCGCCTGAAGCTATTGGCCGAACTCGGCCTGGGTGAGCCGGACGCCGAGTTCGATCGGTTCGCCGCACAGATCTCCGGCACCTTTGCCGCCGAACTCGGCGACCACGCCCAGAACCTGTACGCGATGGTGAACCTGTTCCTGCGCCAGGAGCAGACCTTCGTCGGGCTGCACAACCCGCCGGGCAGGCGCGCAGTAGATCGCACCATGCGGCCCGACCACGGGTTCTGTCCCGAAATGCTCGACCGCACCAAGGCACTCATCCTGGCCGACGTGTGCGCCAACCCGCACTTCGCATCCAACCCGGTGGTCGACAAACTCGGCGTCCGCACCTACGCCGGCGCCCCGCTCATTCACGAGCCAACCGGCACCGTGCTGGGCACCGTGTGCGTCATCGGCACCGACCCCCTCCCCAAGGACACCGGCCAAACCTCGCTCATCCTCATCAAACGACACCGGGACGCACTCATGGACCTACTCGCCCACCGAGCCGACACAGGTGGCCACCCCGACTCCGGGCACGGTTGACCAGCCCTCGGCGATGACGTCTGCCAGATCTGACCGTCCGGCAGTAGCCCCACCGTGTGAAAGGGGAAGTGTCCGTGTTCGAGACCGACGACCACCAGCAGTTGCGCGAGGCCGTTCGCGCGTTCGCTCTCGCCGAGGTCGCGCCGCGCGTAGCCCGGATGGAGTCCGCCCAAGCCGTCGATGTCGAGACCTCGGCTCTGATCGCCCGGCAGGGGTGGATCGGGGTGACCATCCCTCGCGAGTACGGGGGGATGGGCGCTGGGCATCTCGCCAAGACGATCGTGATCGAGGAGCTGGCGCGTGTGTCGGGGGCTATGGGCGCCATGGTGCAGGCGTCCCAGCTGGGCGCCGCCAAGATCCTCCACTACGGGACCGAGCAGCAAAAGCAGCGATGGCTGCCGCCGATCGCGTCCGGTGCATGCCTGCCGACGATCGCGGTGACCGAGGAAGGATCGGGCGGGAACGTGCTGGACATGGTGGCCAGCGCCCACCGCGACGGAGGCGACTGGGTCCTGAACGGCCGCAAGCTTTATGTCGGCAATTCGCATGTGGGGCATGTCCACGGCGTCATCGTCCGTACCGGCGGCGACGGCACCCGCAGGTCCAAGAGCCTGTCGGCGTTCCTGGTCGAGCACGACCGCCCTGGCCTGACACTCGTGCCCTACCGGCCGCCGCTGGGGCTGCACGGCTTCTCCTTCGGAGACCTGATCATGGACGACGTGCGGATCCCGGCCGCCAACATGATCGGCGCCCAGGGCGACGGCCTGGACGTCGCCTACAGCTCGTCGGTCCTGTACGGGCGCCCCAACCTGACGGCCGTCGCGCTGGGCATCCATCAGGCCCTGCTGGAGGAGACCATCGCCTTCGCCGGGCAACGCCATCGCCGAGATCAGCCGCTTACCCGACTCCCCACGATCGAGCGGCGGATCGGGCAGATCAAGGAGCGGCTGATGACCGCCCGCGCGCTGGCCTATCAGGCCGTTCACATGCTCGACCACGGGCGGCCCTGCGACGACGAGCTGATCGGCGCCAAGTACCGGGGCGTGGAATCGCTGATGGAATCGGTCCTGGACGCGATGAAGATCCACGCGGCTGCCGGGCTCCGCCGTGACCGGCCCCTCGAACGACTCGTCCGCGACGCTTTCCACATCGACGCGCCCGCCGGCACTGGTGATGTCCAACTGCGCCGCCTGGCCGAGTCCGCCCGCGGTGAGGGCAGGGGCCAGTGGTCGCAGCGCCTCGTCCACGTGACCGCCCTGGCGCGCGCAGACACCCAAGCCCGGGCCCCAGAGCACGCCGCCTGACCGCGCGCTGCGCAGACCACCCGGCTCCGATCGCCCCTCCCCGCCCGGTGCCTGGGCGGGGAGCCCCGCCCCTCCTGCACCACGCTCCACACAACCGACAGGAAAAGACGAGAAGTGGCCGATACGACTTCCCCAAGCGCCCCGGTAAAGGGTTCGCGGCAACGGCGCGACTTTGCTGAGGCGATGCACGCCAACTACGTCGCCAAGGACGCCCACAAGGTCGGCAAGCACAAGATCCTGATCGTCCCCCTCATGCTCCTTACCATCGGCGCCGGCCTGGGCGCCGCAGCCCGAGCCGGTCTGTCCCCGACGTTGGCCTCGGCGGTGACCGGTACCCTGGCCGCCCTGATCAGCGCCTGGACTGTCCTGGCCGTCAGCGTGACCTTCCGCGTCGGCCCGCTACGGGACGTGGACTGGGCCACCGCCGACACCTACGAGCAGCAGCTCACCACCGGCGTGCACCCCGACACCCGCGCCGCCCTGGCCCGTATCCAAGATGCGGTCCGCAAGCGGTTCCCCGCCGCCGACCGCGTCCACCTGTACTCCCCGGACCGGCTGCCCGAACACGCGTGCACCCTGGACACCACCGGCTGCGACTGCGCCCGCATACGCTTCAACGCCGCGGTGCTGCCCAGTCTGCAGCACCCGGTCATCCTGGTTGGCGACCGCCTCCTGGAACACCCCGCCGCGCTGGCCTACGTCCTGGCGCACGAGGTCAACCACGTCCGCCGCCCCTGGCTGCACATCAGCCTCCTGCTGCAAGCGGTCACCCTGGCGGGCTGGCTGGTAATGGGCCTGCTCCTTCCCCTGCCCACCCTGGGCATCGTCGCCCCGGCCGTGTGGGCAACGACCATCGTCCTGAACTGGGTCAACGAACTCGCAGCCGACATCGCCGCCCGCCCCACCGGCCCCGATGCCGCCCGCAGCTTCTGGACGATGCGGCGCGCCGCCCGCCCCACCCGTACCGGCCGAGCCCGCCTCACCGGCGCCCTCACCGCCATCCTGGCACCAACCCACCCACCGATGGCGCTGCGCGCGGCCCTGGCCGACTACATCGCCCACCGCCCAGTCCCTTAGTGAAGGGCCCTGCGCTGTGATCGCGATGGATTCATTGAATGTCGACCCGTTCACTTCCCTCATCACCAGCGAGGGGCGATGCTGACCCGAAACCAGGTCGAGGGTGAAGGCCGGATCGGCACCGTCGTACAGGCCGGCCAGGTGCACGGCGACGTGCACCTGCACCCTCCGGCGCCCGTCTCGGCGGGGCCACCGATGATGCTGCCCGCCCCGCCCCACCGGATGTGCGACCGGGACGCCGAACGCACGCGGTTGAACAGGATCGCCGCCACGCGCCGTCACCCGGCGCGGCCGGACCTGCTGGTCATCAGCGGCCCGTCCGGCGCCGGAGCGACCGCGCTGGCGCTGGACGTCGCGCACCGCGCGGTACATGCCGGTACCGCCCCGGGCGGCGCGCTGTGGGCCGACCTGACCCCCGGCCTAGCGAGCGACCCGACCACAGGGCAGGACCAAGACCCGGATCGCGAAGCCCGAAACGGCGTCGATGCCGCCGTGACGTGCTGGCTGCGGGTCCTAGGCGCGGCCTGGATACCTGACCGCCCCGACCAAGCCACCGCGCTGCTGCGCTCGCTGACCGCGTCCCGGCCGGTCGTCGCGGTCATCGAGCACGCTGCCACGGCCGCTCAGGTGCGGGCGCTGCTACCTGCCACGGGCCTGGTCGTGGTGACCAGCAGACTCCAGCTCCCGGAGCTGGCGGCCGACGGCGCCCAACACCTCGACGTGCCACCGCTGCCAGACGACGCCGCGATGCAGCTGGCCGTAGACCTAATCGGCGCCCGCGCCTCCGAAGACCCCGACGGAGTGCGTGCACTGGTGGCCGTGTGCAACGCGCTTCCCGGCGCGGTCATCGCCGGTGCGACCTACGTGGCCGCCCGCCCGCACCGTCCGATCACCGAGCTGGCCGAACGCCTGACCCGGCCGTCGCCCCGGGGCGCGCCCCGCCCCATCACCGAGGAGGAGATCATCGTGACCACGCTCGACACCGTCTACAACGACCTGCCACCCGGCCATCAGGATGCCTACCGGAGCCTGGCGCTCATGCCCCATCCCGCCTTCACCGCCGCCGCGGCTGCCGCACTCTTGCAACTCGACGACGAGGCCACCGACACGGCACTGGCCCGGCTCCAACAGGCTCACCTGCTGGAATACGAGCACGACCAGTGGGAGATGCCCAGCCGCGTCCGCACCCACGCCACCGGCCTGGTAGTCGACCTTTCCGCTGACGAACGGACCGCCGCTGTAGCCCGCCTCACCCGCCACTGGCTGATGTGGGCCGCCCGGCTCGACACCCTCATCACGCCCGGCCGCCGCCGCCACGCCGCCGTCTTTGGCTGGCTTCCCGAACGTGCCCCCTCGGCTACCGGGGCCCAGGACGCGCTCGCTCTGATGCAGATCTGGGTCCCGACGCTCCTCGCGGTCCAGGCGGCGGCTGCGGACGCGGGACTGGACGAACTGGCCTGGCAGTACGCCGAGGCCCTCTGGGGATACGTGAGTCGGCGGCAGGACTACGCCGCCTGGAGGCAAGTCTGCGACATTGCGCTGGACTCCGCAGCCCGCATCGGCGACCCTGGCGCCTTGGCCCGCGTGCACTCTCTCACCGGGCTGCTGGAACGCTGGCTGGGCAACCTCGACGACGCCGAGCGCCACCACATCGAGACCAAACGCCTGTCCCACCTGGCCGGTGACACCCTGGCCGAGGCGTCCTCCGCCGAGCACCACGGCGCAACCCTGCTGCGAATGGGATGCCCCGACGAGGCATACCAGGTTCTGCTGGCTGGGCTCGCCCTGTACCAGGCCGTCCCGTCACATCCGCGAGGTGAAGCACTGCTGCGGCGCCAGCTCGGCATCACGTGGAGTCAGCTCGGGGACCACGACAAGGCCAAGGCCGAGTTCGACGCCGCCGCATCGGTGTTCCGCGCCCTCGACGAGCCCTACCCGCAGTCCCGGCTCGCCGTGAATTACGCCGAAGCAGCCGCCAGAGCCGGCCTGGTCGACGAAGCGCTGGCTCACCTGGACCGGGCCGAGCAGATCGTGTCCCATAGATCGACCGCCCACGACGCCTACCTGCAGTACCTACGGGCAGACTTGCACGGTCGCGCCGACGATCACGATGCCGCTCAGCAGGCCCTTGCGTCCGCCATCAGACTCGCCGACCGGCTGCCCGACGGCCATCCCACCACCCAGCTCATCAAAGCCCTGGTCGACGGACGGTCCGGCGCCGCGTAAGCATTCGAGCCGACCCTTCACCGACTTCCGGTGTCGCGACCTCCGGACGGGCGCGTCGGTTGGTTGAGGCTGGTCATGAGTTGGTGGGTGTCTTCGTTGGGTTCTGCGTCGATCTCGTCGAGGCGGCTTCCCAGGAGTTGGTAGGTGCGCCGGACGGCGTCTGGACGGCCGAGCCGGGCTTGGAGGCGCATGACCTCACGGTAAAGAGGCTCGGAGTATGGGTCGTAAGTGAGTGCTCGTTCGAGGGTGGCGAGTGCTCGGTCCGGCTGCTCTAGCTGGGTGAGTTGGACGAAGCATCCGAGGGCGTCGATGACGGTGCGGCGAAGGTATTCGCGGTGGGCATTGGCCCACTCGTACTCGAGACCGCTGGCGAACTCCCCGGTGTAGAGGTCGCTGACCGGCGCGAGAGCGTCGATGCGTTCGGTGTCGTCGTCGGCCTGTTCGGCGTCCGTGAGGGTGGTGGTCAGCTGCCAGAGGTCGACGTCGATGAGGTCGGGGTCGATGCGGTAGTGGCCGGCGGTGTGGAGAACGTACTTGGGTTCGACGAGCCCGGTTGCGGCGCGCAGGGCTTTGCGGATGTTGGTGGTGGCGGTGTTGAACTGGATGACCGCGGACTCGGGTACGAGATCGGGCCACAGGGCGCCGATGGCTTGGTCGCGGGTGGCGCCCTTGGGATGCAGGGCGAGGTAGGCGAGCAGTTGTTTGGCGCACGTGCGCATGCCAGAAGTGATGGGGCCGTCCGCGGTATGGAGGAGGATCGGTCCGAGTACCTGAAGTCGGGCTGGAGCCTGGTGGCCTTCGGTGGAGGAGCGGGGCGGCGGGACAAGAGAGTGAGCACTCTCTGGGGCGGGTTCATGCGGGGTGCCGGTGCTCCCTACGGGTGCGGGAATAATGGGTTCGCTGCCGGTGGCGGTCTGAATGGTCTGCAGCATGCCGGCGGCGTCGTCGGCGGTCAGGTGGAACAGGTGCGCTCCGGTGAACTGGTCGGAGCAGGGGCCGTTGGCTACGGTGACGGTTCCGTCGTCGGCGAGTGCCAGGCCGGTACCGACTTCCCAGGTGCCGAGGAGTAGTGCGCCGATGCTGTAGCGGCGGCCGAGCATGGCGAGGGCGTGCACGGTGGCGGAGTTGTACACCTTCGTCGCGTCGTGCGTGGGGGCTGCTGCCACCAGAAGCATCGTCGGCAGCGGTTCGGCGGGGTCGTCGATGCGCAGAGCGGCTACGTCCGGCAATTCGGCCGTCTGGCGCATTCGGCTGCGGCGCAGGAGTTCGGCCTCGAGGTGTTCGACGGCTTCGTTCAGGGACGGCGTGGTGATCAGGCCCTCGACTGCCCTGGCCAGGCCGGTGATGTCGGCGCCGGGGAAGAGTGCTTCGGCGTCAGCTCGGGGGATGACGATCTCGGCGCGGTAGCGGCGGGACTTGGGCAGGAGTTCGGTGGTGATGGCTCGTGCGGCGGCGTGCGCGCCGTCTCCGGTCAGGCCGAGGCTGAGACCCGCCAGTGGGATGCTGACGGCCTGGCCGTCGCGGGTGCCTACGACGAGGTGGTCGGGTTCCGGGGTGAGTAGGTCCTTGCGGACGAGTTCCGGGTCGGATGGGACGGACGCCTCACGGTCGGTGTAGGTGTCCAGGTGCGCCTTGTGGGCTTTGAGGACCGGGGCCGGGATCGGGGATTCAGGAACGTATTCGGCGGCCTCGGGATCGGTTTGCAGCGGATGCCGGCGGCGTCGGTGCAGGCGGGTGGCGGCTACGGCCACGCTGAGCGCGGCGGCGAGACCGAGGCCGATGAGCGAGCCGGATGGCAGGGAGATCGCCAGGGGTGAGTCCGCATCATCCTGGTCGTTCGGTGGCGAGGGCGCCGGGTTGGCGGAGTGGTCGGCGGGCGGTGCCACGACGGGGCTCGGCACCGGCGACGTGGTCGCTCTGCTGGTCGTTGAGCCGGGCGGAGCGGGTGTGCGAGTACGGCTTTGCGTCTCTTGTTCAGGCGGAGCTTCGCGCGGCATCAGCCGCGGTGAGACTGCTGGCGAGGATGAAGACGCCTTGTCCGGCGTGCTGAGGCGCGGAAGCCGGACGCGCTGGCCCGGGTGGATAATGTCGGGGTCGGTGAGGGCGGGGATTCCATCGGGCTGGTCGATGTTTCGGCTGCTCTCGAAGATTTCGGAGTAGCGGTCGCCGGAGCCGTAGGTGCGGCGGGCGAGGCCCCAGAGGGTTTCGCCTCGCTTGACGACGTGGGTTCGCTCGTGATGGTCAGACCTCGGCCGGGCCGCGGGCTCGTCGGCAAGTAGTGGATTCCACTCGTATTCGGCTGCCCCCTGCGGTTGTGCGTCTTGCTCGGGAGATAGATGCCCTTGTCCGCCGGATTCGGGGTCGGCAGCGGCATGGACTCCGGTCACAGCGTGCATGGTGGTCGCGGCGGAGGCCGAACTGGCCAGAGAAGCGGCGGCGCTGAAGGTGAGGGTGGCTGTGGCGACCAGGGTTCGGACCAGTTCTTGGAGCGGTCGGACGGGGCGCGACGCGGCGGACCTGGATCGTCCGGCCAGATAGTTCACCGCCTCGGAGCAGACGGTGATGATGAACAGGCACCACGCGCCCCAGCCGATCAGGAAGATCGTGGCCAGGAACAGGCTCTGGTCGGTGTCCTGCCGCATCAAGGTCGCGCTGATCTCCTCCCACGATGGAATCCGGTCCGGAATGGGCGAGCCGCCCATGGCGTACATCGCGACCGGACATCCGACCAGGAAGAACAGGAAGACCACGAGAGCGGTGAGCCCCCGCGCGAAGTCGGCGAGGCGGCTGCGTCCGGTGTAGGTCACGGCTGGTGAGGTCCTTCCACTCCGGTGGTCAGGTTCGCGGTCGCGTCGCCGTTGGCGCGCAGGTGGCTGATGCCGATGACGGGCAGGAACAGTGCGGGCCGGGTGATGGTGACGTGGACGTGTATGGCGCGCGTTCCGGACGTCGTCACCGTGCCGGTGTAACCGCCCGCCCGCAGGTAGTCCCGCGCAGCGCCGATCGCGGCACGGCGGTCAACGGTGAACTCGCCGTCGCTGTAGGCGCGGTTGAGGTCGACACGTCCGGCTCCGGCGCGGGCGGCTTCTTGGGCCGCTGTGTTGGCGTCCTGGCGGGCTTCGAGTTTCTGCTCGAAATCAACGACGGCACCGAAGAGCACCACCACGACCAGGGTGAGGATGACGGCGAATATGCTCACGCTGCCCGCATCGGTGAGGCGCTGTCGGCGGCGGCCGGTCCTTGAGCCCAAGCCGGTCACCGGTCTCTTCCTCGGTAGGGATCGATGGGAGACCGGTGAGTCTTGGTCACGGTTCGTGATCCGGGCATGCCCGGTAGCGCCACGTCGGCGAGCCGGATGACACAGGTGACCCGCGCCGATACCGTCCCGACCTGACCCACCGGGCGGCGGAAGCCGGATAGGTCGAGCTGGATGGTCGGGCGGCAGTGCAGTCCGCGGTCACTCAACGTTGCCATGGCGCTGGCTGTTGCGTCCGCGCGGGCTTGGGTGGCGGTGCGGGCGATGGAGGCGTGCCGGGCCGCGTCGGCGGCGGCCTGGGCGACGACGGCGCTGCCGTGCTGGACGCGCATCACCAACAACAACCCGGCCAGGAACGTGATGAACAACGGGGCGAGGATCGCCACCTCCACGGCTGCGTTCCCCTCGTCCTCGGTGCGCAGCAGCGTCCTCCGTCTGAGGCGTTTCCTCATGGCTGCTCGGTGGTGAAGCGTTCTCTTGCGCCCCGTGCCGTGCGGCTGATGGCGATGTCAACGCCGGGCAGAATCGAGGGAGCACTTCCGGACACCTGGACGGCGATGGTCGTACTCCCGGACACGGTCACCTCCGGTGCACGCAGAACAGGTTCGGCACGGGCGAAGGCCATGGCGGCGGATCGGCCGTCGGCCGCGCTGCCATGACGGGCGCGAGCCGCACGAAGTCCTTCCTCAGCGGACGACAGGGCCACGTCACGGGCTACCGAGATCATGACCGTCTGCAGCAGTGCCAGGAACAGCACGCCGACGGCGGGGAAGACGATGGCGGCCGTGACGGTCGCCGATCCGGTGTCCCGTCCAGGGCCCTTGGCCAGGTTGCGCCGGGTCATGGGCCGCTGGAACCGGGGATCTTGCTGATCCAGCCGTTCACCTTCCCGGCGACGGCGAGGTAGACGGTGAAGGCCAGGCCGGCGAACCCGGCCACGATGATGATCGTCTCCACCACACCCGACCCCCTGTCGCGCCGGACATCGAGATCTGCGAGTCGGTTGAGAAGGGCGATCGTCAAGCGTGCTGCAGCGGTGTTGAGCGCGTTCATGGTCCCCCGAGTCGATGATGCGAAGTGGGCCTCAGCCAGATGAAAGAAGCTTGGAGAAGAACGGGAAGCCGATCAGGATCACGAAGCCGAGCATCAGCAGGGAGGTCGGCACCCACATCGCAGTGGTGCGGGCGTTGGCCTCGGAGCGCGCGGCGGCGGACGCCTCATGCCGCATCGAAGTGATCTTGGCGATGAGCACGTCGTGCATCTTGGCGCCCTCGGCTCCGGCGATCTCGGCGGTGTGGGCCAGGTCGATCAGGTCCCGGACGTCGATGTCGGCGCCGAGGTCGGCGAGCGCACGCCAGGGCTGCTGCTGCGCGTGCCGAGCACGGGTAAGGGCTTGGTGGATGCGCTGAAACGGCCACCCGTCAGTGATCTTCGCGGGGTTCTCCAGGGCGGAGTTGAGGGCGGCGCCTGCCTGCCGTTCCAGGACGACCAGTTGCAGGTAGGAGGTGAAGGCGTAGCGGAAGTCCCGGCGCCGCTGCCGGGCCTGGGACCGAATGCTCCAGTCCGGGATCAAGGACAGCACCGCCGCGAGCATCAGCCCGGCCAGCATCGGAAATGACCAGGGCAGCGAACCTCCGGTGAGAGCCATGAGTGCACCGAGCACCGCAGGGGCGGTCAGACCGGTGATGAACAGAGCCAGTTTGTCGAGCATGAACCGCTCGACCGACCGTCCCAGCAGGGCGAGATCGGCTCTGGGGACGGCCACCATGCCGGTCGGCCGCGCGACCCGTTCGGCCAGCCACCGTCCCGCCCGCTCGCCCGGCGTCGCGGTGCCAGCCGAGACAGCGGAAGGCGCGAGCGGTACGGCCTGGAGACGGGCCAACGCCGTGTCTAGGCGCGGCGGCGCAGGCCGCAACTCCCGGACGAGCACGATGAGTCCGGTGGCGCCCAGGCATGCGGCGAAAGCGGCGATGAGCGTCACCGTGCCGCCCCCTGTTCGACGGTGCGGCGGGTGACGTGCAGGAATCTGGAGCCGGTCGACAGGACGGCCAGCCGCTGCATCCACCACAGCCCGGCCGCGTAGATGCTGGCGACGACCGCCAGGACGGTCTGGCCGAGCGGGGTGTCGTAGGGGCCGGCAAGTGTTTGCGAGGACGCGAACAGCACGCTCAGCGCCTCGACGGAGGCGACGATCACGATCAGGGTCGTCCGCAGTCCGGCCCGTTCGGCTTCGACGTCGCGGCGCACGATCACCTCGTGCTCGACCGCGTCGGCTAGCAACCCCAACGCCTCCCGCGTACCTGGGCCACGGCGGCGGGTGGCCAGAAGCAGAGCACAGGCAATCAGGTCGGCAATGGGGTCGTCGAGCTGATCGGCGAACGCCCGCAGCGCCTGCTCGGTGTTGGCGTGGTTGTTCAGGCGTCCGGCCAGCAGCGCGACCGGTTCGCGGATCGCGGCGGGGGCGACTCGCGCGCTGTCGGCCAATGCCTGCTCCAGGCCCCTGCTGGCCCCGATCATCTCCGCCAGCCGCCGTGACCACTGCGCGAGGGCTTCCAGCCGCGCGATGCGTCGCTGCGGCGCGCGGCCCGACAGCATCGGTGGCAGCGCGTACACCGCGGCTCCGGCCGCCAGCGCCGCCACCGGCCATCCCGACAGCAGCAAGACCGCTGCCGCGCCGGCGATAGCGCCGAGCAGCCGGTTGCGACGCCCAGGCCATGCCGGTGACCGCAGCATCGTCTGGAACCGGGACGGCGGACGGTCGTCCTGTTCGCCGAACCCGACGCCCCGGACTGCGCCCACGAGCGCGAGGACGCTTCCAGCGGTGCACAGGCCGGCGAATGCGGCCAGCAGCCCCGTCATGCCCAACCCCCATCCGCTGGTGCGGGTGTCAGGAGCTCGGGGTCGAAGCCGTGCTCAAGGAGTTCGTCCAGCAAGCGGGGGCTGATGTGCCCGCCTGCTGGTGCGGCACGTCCGTCCGGGCCAGGAGTGAACACGAAGTTGCGAGTGGGTTCGGCCGAGTCCGCGGGCGGCCCGATCTCCATCACCTGGGACACGTATCTGCCGTTGCTGGCTTGGTCGCGCTCCAAGTAGACGATGAGGGGTTCGGCCAGTCCGAACATCAGATGCACGTCGTCAGCGCTCAAGCCGAGGTCGGCGCGGCGGCCGAGCTGGATGACGCGGCTGAAGACGTGCTCTGGGCGGTGGACGTGCAGCGTGCACATGGAGCCGCGCGCCCCGGAGTACATCACCTCCAGCATCGGAGCGAGTTCCCCGTGCCGGGCTTCACCGACGATGACGCGGTCGGGGTTAAGACGCAGGCAAGCCGGCACAAGATCCTGCAACCGCACCTCGCCCGCGCCTTCGGAGTTGGCCTGGCGCGCTTCGAGGGCGACTACGTCGTGATGCCGGTGGGCCAGCCTCGGGTCGTCCAGGAACAGCTCGAAGTCGCTTTCCAGGGTGATGATTCGCTCCTGCGGGGCGATCTCGCCGGCCAGAGCCCGGACCAGGGTGGTCTTACCGGTGTTGACCTCTCCGCACACGATGATGTTGCGGCGCGCGGCGATCGCGGCTCGCAGGAACTGCTCCAGCGGCGGTGTGAGGGTGCCGAGTCCGGTGAGTTGCCGCAAGGAGATGTCAACGAGGCGGTGCACTCGGATCGCCAAATGCGGCTGCCGGGACACCCATCCGACCACGGCGAGCCGGAGCCCGTCGTTGAGTGCGACGTCCAGCAGCGGGGATGCGTGGGAGAACTCGCGGCCGGTGTTGCCGCGCCGCGCCAGCAACTGCACCCACTCGATCAGGTCCTCGTCGGTTTCCGCGACCGGTGGGCCCGGCTCCTTCGCGCCGTTGGTGTAGCTGATCCAGGTCTGGCGGCAGCCGTTGACCACGATGTTCTCTACGTCGGAACGTTCCAGGTAGGGCTGCAGGGCCCCGAGCCCGAAACGGCGGTCGAACACCAGTCGCGCAACCTGCTGCTGCTCGGACGCCGACACGACCCGCCCGGCGGTCATCTGCTCATGGGCCCATGCCTGGACTTGCGTATCGATCAACTGCCGCGATCGAACCCGGTCGACTCCGTCACCCAGGACGTCAACGAGCTGCGCCGACACGTCACGGACCGCTGCCCACATGTTTGCTTCGCCGCTTCGCGGCAGAGGAAGCGCGAACGGTACCGAGGTGTCCATACCGGTGGAGCTCCAGCCCGGGGCGGTCACTTGTGAGCCCCCGCTGTCGCTAGAGGCTCCGACCGCGCTGCTCGGTTCTTCGGAGGGGCGCCCATCGAGTCCGAGGCGACGACGGCGGCGTGGAGTCGTCGTCCCAGGTGTTCTAGCGAACGGATCAGCAGCGAAGTTCTGAACGTCAGCCGAGGACGCGCACCATCCGACAGCACCTTGGCGTCCACCGGCGAGGATGGAAGCTCAGCCAGTACCGGGACGTCCAGGGCACGTTCGACCTCGGCTGCCCTGTAAGGCCCATCGACGATCAGACCCAACCCGAGTGTCGCGTGCTCACCGACCAACCCCTTGAGCGTGTCCAGCCGCGGTTTGGCAGCATCAACCTGCGGCAACGTCGGCTTGAGGATCATGACCACGGCGTCAGCCGCCTTCAGCAGCTCGGTGGGCGTGTCAGCACCGCCGACTCGGCCCAGGTCGGCGATCACATCGCCGTCCCAAGCCGTCAGCGCCTCGGCCAGCCTGCGCCACACCGGAGCCAACCGCGTTCCATGCCGCGGATCACGGACACCATGCAGCAGCTCCACGTGCCCGTCGTCCACGATCGGCACCACGTACTCCTTCAGCGGTATCGCCGCTTCTTGGTCGGCTTCGACCGCCATCGCCAGCCCGAGCAGCCCCGGACCGGCTGATTCACGCATACGGTCCGCCATGAACCCCGGCAGTACGCGGCGTCCCATCGGGTCGCATTCGGCCAACAGCACCCGCCCCGGCCACAGCAACGACAGACCGAGGGCCGTTGTGGATACCCCGGGAGCACCACCGGGAGAGATCAGGCAGCACAGCCCCATCGCTTCAACCTCTCCTTTCGGTCACCACGAGCACGACCGATCCGGCCGCTGCCTGCCGAGCCACCGTGCTGCTGTCCGAATCGGCCACAAGTAGCGACACCGCCACCGCTCCCTCGGCGTCCGGGCGCTCCACCTGGTCGACCACGCCCGTGACGTCCTGCAGCACACCGGCCTGGGCGCGGCTCCGCACCGAACCGGCATCAGCGCTCTGCTCGCCGGAGGCGAAGACCACACGGACGTGCCACCCAGGCGCCAGGCCTGGCGGTACGGCGCCGGCCTTCAGCGGCACCGTCACCAGCGCCTGCCCGCGCTGCGGACTCTGCTGGGCTGTCAGCTGTGAAGCCGCCAGGAACGTCCCCTTCCGCAACCCCACGGCGGCGCGCTGCCCGATCACCTCCCGTAGCTGAGACTGCGGAATCGTCGCCCCGGGAGAATCCGTCGCCACCCGTACCACGTCCAGATCGGCTTGGACGATGCTGTGCCCTACCGGAACGTCGCGTGCCACTCGTACCACCGGCATCCGCTCTCCGGCTGAACGGAACAGGTAGACATTCGCCGCCATGGCGAACACCAGCAGCATCACCCCGGACGCGATCCAGCCGGGCCGCCGCTGCCGCGCCAGTCGCTTCGACGACGTGGGCAACGGTCCGCCGGTCAGCTTCGGAACCGCCGGCTTGGGCAGCGTGCCGCCGCTGAATCTCATCGTGCTCCTCATCCGTATAGACCCTGTGCCTCGGCCACTCGCAGCCGGAAACTCGTTGAACGCGTCAACGGCGGCAGCGCCCCGCCCGACCCGTCGGAACCCCGCCACGTACCGCCCCACGTCACCGTCACCCGCACTCGATACGCGCCACCCGGCTCATGCGCCGACGACCGCTGGAACGTGTACGAGCAATCGGTGCGCTGCGCTGACGCCGGACGAGACTTGTCGTACGCGGTGCCCACTCCGGCGCAGCGCACGACGCGATGTCCGTAGCCGGGATCGATCGTCAGGCTCTGCGGCTTGGCCGTCACTTCCACCCACACGTCGCGCGCTGTCGTCCGGCCGCTGATCGGCCGGGAATTCGTCACCCAGAACCACTCCGGCAGACCCACGAGTCCGGCTGATCGGCGAGGTGGTGCCGTCCGCACCACCGGTGTGGGGATCGGCATCCGCGTCCATCTGCTCAATGCCAACTCTGCCGGGGACACCTTTGCGGACTTCTTGCGGACCGGTGTGCATACCTCCACGTCATCGCTCAACGTCCGGCAATCGTGCGGTCCGATGTCGTGCGATTCGTCGACGGGGGCACTTGCCCCGGTCGGGTGCGAGCCGGATTTGCTGCTCCCAGGGCGCCCATCATCCTTCGCTCCGAAGCCATATCCGTTCAGGTTGGCTTCAGGAGGAATCGGGTCGCGGGGCGGAGGAGCCAAAATAGGCTGCATCAGGAGTGCGCCACTGGTTAGCACAGCAGAGGAGACGGATACCATGTCAGCAGCCCTCGCCCAGGACAACGTACTTGCTGACGCGCCACTTCCCATCGGCGGACCTAACCAGGTACGCCTTGGTGTTCCCCTTCTCGACCCCTCGGTTGATCTTCTTGCGCGTGCCCTTGTTCATGATGCCGGCCTTGCTGGAGTCCTGGCAGTCACGCAGGGTCGCATCATTCCCGGTGACATCCACGCTCGTGATGTGAACGATGACCTTCCCGTATGAGGTGAGGTTCTTGCTTTCCAGTTCCTCGGCTCGTTTCAGAACGCGCGAAAGCTGGGGCTCGACCATCAGTGTGGTCAATTGCTGCTTCCGAGAGCTCTCGGGAAGGGAGTCGGCATGGTCGAGTATGGCGATGAAGGACGTGTAGACGCGCTTGACCGCCTCGTCTTCCGAAACGGGAGACTGCGGGGAGGCGGGCACGTTGCTCGGCGATGGCAGGGCGACGGCCTGACTATCGCTCTTACAACCCGCCAGCGCTAGCACAGCGCATGCGGCACCGATCCAGCAGAGCCGATGCGCTGCCTGTCGGTCGATTCCGGTCAACGTCACACCTCCGTGATTTGGGTCACCCGCCGGTGCTGCCGCGATCTTCATAGCGACAGCACCGGCAAGACGACGTCGAGCGATCGTAGGCGCAAGCGAAGCATTTTGACTCCGAGTCACGCCGCGATGAGGGTAAATCCCCGCACAGGCGAGGCCAAGAGACATTGGTCGGCTCGACCATCTGTCCCATATGGTCGAAATGCGATCTGTACGCCAACAGACCGGTACCGGAACAGGTCCTCCTTGGAGCTCACATTTCCGCGTCAGGGGCGATGGACACCGCCGAGATTCGGCCATCCCGAATTGCAGCCAGGAGACGGTCCTCCGCAACCTGTCGCTGCTTGTACAAGCGGCTCGCCGGCACCCCGTTGTCCTTGGCCAGGCACTGGACGGACAGGCCGTCCAGTCGCGTCGCGATGATGAGCTCGGCAGCGGCCGAGGTGACGATCTCCTGCCGCGCGGCTTCCAACAACAGGGCGACCGGGTCGATGTCGGAGACCGGTGGGCGAGCGGGCAGCTCGCTCGGGTCGCATGGGACCTGGCGGGCGTCCCGTCCGCGAGCTCGCAGGGCTCCCTTGCGCGCCCACAGCATCAGCCGCGCTGCGATGTGCGGACGGTCGATGTCGATGCGCGCCAGCTGCGCGACGAACTCCGTGAGCAGCTCCGACACGATGTCGTCGACGAGCCGGCTCGGGCTCGACCGGATCACCCGCGCGGCGGTGCTCTTCAGACCCGGCATCGCCACACCGACACAGCCCACGACCCAAGCAGGATCACCGGCCCGCGCTCTGCGAACGAGCTCCCGCCACGCGGCGTCCTTGAGTTCGTCCGATGCGGACGTCTCCAGCAGCAGCATGCGAAGTTCCCTCAGGTCGATGGCCCGATCGGGCAGGCCGTGTCCGACGGCTTCTCCGTCGACCGCCAACGGACTCGGACCGGTGGTCAGCAACTGGAAGGATCGCTCGGCGATGCTCAGCGCGTTCTGGCCGTACTCGCCGGCGGTCGCGCGGATCGGACGCTGGTGGTTGCTCTGGTGGTTGTTCATGACGCCCCCGAAGGTCGTGACGGATCGATGGCGTCAGTTGTCCGCCCCGCCATGAGCACTTCATGAGCACTTCGTAGGCACCGAGCGTGCTTACGGAGTGCTCATGGACTGCTCAGAATCGCCCTGAACTGCGAAGACTCCGGATCGAGCTTCAGTTGCAGCTTCGAAGGTAAAGCCACCCTCCGTGCTCAAAAGCCGCCTGACCTGGTCAGCCCTCCTGGTATCGGGGCCTCGGTATGGGCTTGGCAAACCTGGTTCGAGAGGTGGGGGAGGAACAGTGGAAACTCGCCCGCCTATGCCAAGCCCTCGGCCGATGAGCTATGTCGGGGGTACTCCTTAGAGTTCTCGGCGCGGGCGCAGGTACGGGCCCGTTCCGACATGAAGAGTCCTGAGGAGCAGCGGCATGGGAGCCAAGACGGCGCTACTGGCATTCGCGGAAGGCGACATCCGTTCAGTGCTGGCTGGAGCATCGCGCTCGGACCGGGCCGCTGCCGAGAACCTGGTCCGGCAAGTTCATCCGGACTACGCAGTCGAGGCGATCGCGGACAGCACCCTCGACAACACCTACCCGCCCGACGACGTGACCTACGCCGCCGCGCTGCCCGGAATCGATCTGATCATCGACCGCAGGCTCGTGCACGACAACCCATCGGCGCTGCCCATGCACCTATTCCAGCTCGGTGAGGGCCGGCGGATCATCATGCACGGGATGCACTCGGTCGTCGACTGGCTGGCGTTCGCGATCTGGGAGAACGGGAACCTGGTGCGGTCGCTGAGCCTGTCTCCGGACAGCGGGATCATGGAGAACATCGGCGAACCGCTGGAGTTCGAGCGGCCCTACTGGGCGGGCGAACGCGCCGTCGAACTGGATCCGGAGTGGGACGAGGACCCGTATCCGCTGCCGTTCCATCCGCTGGAATTGGGAGAGGATTCCTTGCGCGCCCTGTTCGGTTTCGTCATCGAAGGTTATCCCGAAGCCGACGACATCATCCGCCACGAGATCCCCATGCACGGGTTCCGAGTGACTGACCCGACCGGATGTGAACAGGCCGAACGTGAAGCCGCCTATGCCGAGGCAGTCGAGAACATGGGGCCGCTACAGGCCTTCCAGGTAGGGCCGGACGGGAAGTTGCACGAAGTCAGCCTCGATGACCTTTGACCCCATCAGAGGGCGCGGCTCCAGCGGAAATGTCTGCGTTGATCACATGAGGGCACTACTGAGGTCGGACATCGACCATCGAGGCTCGCACAATCCCCAGTGCTTCACGAGTTGCTGTCATCTTTCATGTGCCAGTGGATGCGGGTGTCGCCGGCTCTTAGGCAACTGAGGCGGTGAGCTAGTTCTTGGCGGGAAAAAGGGTCGCCGGGGGCGTTGCGGATGTGGATGCCGATGGCGTAGGTGTCGCGGATCTGCATGAGGGTTTCGTAGCCGGCCCATTCGCGGAGGTCGTCGCTGTAGGCGGCGGCGAAGTTGTTGACGTCTGCGGGTGAGAGGCCGAAGCGGCGTTCGCCGTGGTAGCTGTGGATCAGGTCCCACTCGCGGGGGCCGAGGGCGACGCTGTCCCAGTCGCCGAGGATCACGCGGCCGTCCTCGTGGCGGAGCAGGTTGTCTATCCACGCGTCGCCGTGCAGAAGTGCCGGGGGCTCGCGGAACGGCAGGGCGAGCCAGGCGTTGGTGAGGTCGGCGATGCGGTCGGTGAGCCAAGCTCGATCGTCGTCGTTGAGGACGCCGAGTTGGTGCTGGACGGTTGTGCGGATGCTCGCCAGCGGATCTGTCAGTTTCCGGAGCTGAAATGGTGGCGTTGGGCCGGTGTGGAGGGCTCGGAGTAGTCGGCCGAGGTCGGTTGTGGTGGCGGGGGCCGGTGCGGTGGGGACGTAGTGCCAGAAGGTGACGGTGGCGCCGTCGACGTTCATCGGTTGACCGATGATTCCGTCGGCTGGCCGTACGGTCGGGAAACCGCGGTCGGCGAGCCAGCGCGTGACCGCTAGGACAGTGGGGAGCCGCTCGGCAGCGGTGGGGGCCGTGGCGATCCGAGCGATGATCGGCGCGCGGAGTTTGAATACCGCGTTGCTGCGCAGCCGTAGGAGTTCGGCGCCGGTCGGGTCGAGGCCGGCTCGGTTGCAGGCGTCGTCGAGTATCTGGTGGGCGCGCTGGCGGAGGTTGGTCGCACCGGTGAGTTGGTTGGGCATCTCAGTGACCGGGGATCGCGGCGGTGTCCAGGGCCAATGCCTCTTCAAAGGTGTTCAGGGCCTTGTCACGTCGGCGGCTGGAGGGGATGGCGGAGCGGACGTCTCGGGCGCGAACGAACACGATGGTCGTTCGCTGTTCCGGCGGCAGCGCCAGGAGGGTCTGCGTCGCGAGTTCGCATGCCTCGGCCTCCCTCGCACTGCGGGCGAGTGTCGTCGCCCGGTCGAGTCTGATCAGTGCGGGGTCGATTCCCGGACTGGTCGGGCGGCACAATGCCGAGGCCGTGTCGTGTACTGCTTGAGCGCGTTGCAGGTCGGGTAGGTGCGCGTGGGCGCCGCTCATGTACAGGTAGAGGCGCTGCTCGGTGAAGTCGAAAGCCAGCGCCCCGGTGTTGCGGCCTTTGATCTGGGAGAAGAGCCGCTGGGCCTGGGCGAGCGCGGCGGTGGCGCCCTTTTGGTCGCCGATACGGGCCAGAGCACGCCCTTCGGCGGCTGCGGCGAGTGCCGTGGGCGACGAGGGCTTGGCACGGCCGAGGGCTTGGGCCTCTCTCGCGAGGCTCACCGTCTCGGCTGGATCGCCGTAGTAGTAAGGCAGCATCGCCTCCTGCGCACGGACTAAGGCGCGGAGCTGAGGGTCGCCGGTGTCGTCGGCGGCCGTCTTGGCGGTCCCGTACCAGGCGCGCGCTTGGCGGATGTCTCCCAGCTTCATCAGGGCGTCTGCGCTGAGGATCGCCAATGTGGCGGCGACCCGCGAGAGCCGGCATTGGATCGGGCCCGATTGCCGCTGGGAGGCGAGGCTGCGGACATCGCTGAACTCCAGCATGAGCTGGCACAGCATCGGCAAGGGCGGCGTGGTCAGGTAGTCACGGCGGCAGCGCAGAACCGTCTGCTCAAGATGGTCCATCTGTTCCTCGGTGACCGTGCCGGAAGCCAGGGTCCGGTCCATCTGCTGCCGAAGCGTGTCCACTTCCGCCATCAGGCGCCCGCGGGAGACCCGGGCGTTCCCGATCATGACGTCGTTGAACAGAGCTCGACGACTGGTCTCGTCCTTGGGTTCGTGGAGCGGCCCGGGATTATGCAGGGCGCTGGGGGTGAGCACCGGCACGTGCGGGGTGGGAAGCGAGGGTGGTGGAGTGCGTGGGCCGGGGACGATTGCGGCCTCGTCGGCGACGGCATCGTCTGAATAGTCGGCGGCCAGGCCGAGGCGGATGGGGTTCGCCCGGTACAGCCTAGAGAGCCGGTCGACAGTGTCGGGCCGTGGACGACCTCGGCCGTTCTCCCACACGTTCAGCAGATCGATATTGGCGTGCGGCTCTCCGAGGTGCTCGTGTTCGCACAGTTCGGTCAGGTGGTCGATGGCGGCTTGGGCCGTCCAGCCATGGGCGAGGCGATGGGCCTTGAGCAGGCTCACTCCGCAGCAGCGGTGGATGGCCTGCACCAGTTCCCACGTTCGCCATTCCTCGGCCTGGGCCCGCTCGCGCCACCGGCGTGCGCAGGACGGTGCATGCTCTCCTCGCGCCATTCGCTTCTCCCCATGCTGTTCCGCTGAGGCCGGGTGCCAGTGCCTTCAGCGTAGACGGCCCTGATCGGCCCGAACCGCTGCCTGACCGGCGCGCATGATGGTCTGGCGGATTGTCCACGGGTTCGAAGTCGGTTTCCGTGTTTGCTCCACGGTTTCTGCGGATTCGTGGATTGCCCGCGATTGGCGGCCCGCTGACTCTGCGTCACTGTTCTGGCACTCAGACGTGGTCAGCGGGCTGCGAGGCAGCCAGAACCGTTCAGGAGGTGTGGTTGTGGCGGAGTCCCCCGGGTCCGAGCGGGAGGTGATATCCGAACAGACCGACGAACTCGTCATCGAAGGGACGGAGTGCGCCGGTCTGCGTCTGGAGGCCCATGGCCTTCCGGACGAACGGACCGCGCGTCACGCTAGGGCGGCTGTCCGGGAGGTCCTGCGGAACGTCGGTGCGGACGAAGGCGATGTCGACGATGCCGAGCTGGCCGTTGGTGAGCTTGCCGCCAACGCCGTCTCCTACGCCGTCGGGCCTTACGAGATCCGCTTCGTGATCATCGCCGGACGTCCGGCCTGGTGCGAGGTCGTTGATGGTGATGCTGGACTGTTCGGCATTCCGGAGATCTTCGAGAAGCTGCGCCGAACCGAGACGTCGGACTGCGTTCCGGACGAGGTGCCGCAGGAGAGCGGCCATGGCCTTGCCATCGTCCACCGGATTTCAGGCGGCCGGTGCAAGGCGTATCCCACTGTCGTCTCCTCAACCGGGCGACCGGGCAAGGCCGTGGCCTTCGCGCTGCCAGGGAGTTGAGCGCTGTGGGAAGGCGTTACGACCTGGGAGCCGGTGGCGTGTGGCCGATCTGTGAGCCTCAGTTCGGTTCGCCCGACCGTTTCGAGTTGGCGCGCGATCTCGTCGACAACCTCAGCGATGCTGGCCTGTGCGCGGCCAGCACATGGGAATGGGTGCCGTCCACCGTCTCGGTGTCGGCCCGCCTCGTCGGCACCGATCCGCGTTCCAACCGGACCGTCTGGTGCCTGCCGTGGCCCGGCCGGCACGTCCTGTACTGGCAATGGAGGCGAACGGCGTCCCGTGGCGGCGTCGATGTCGGCGGTTGGTTCGAGCCGCTGTGCCCCGTCGCTGACATCCCGGGGGCCGCTTCGCATCTCATCGCGGCCGTCCGCCTTGTCCCCGATCTTTCGCCGTAATCAGTCCATCCGACCTGGGGTTACGTGGCTTGAAGACCTCGTCTTCCGCGCTACCCGATTGCCTTACGAGTGTTCCACGACGGTTGCAGGGTCCGTCCGTCTGGAAACTTGACGGTGTTCCGGGGTGCGGGTGAAAGTCGAGCAGGCGGGCGTCACCCTTGGTCACACTCGCGACGCTGGAGGCTGTCGTGCGACTAAGTTTCGTTGGTATCACGCCGGACACCCCGACCAATGAGTGCCCGGCCGTCTACGTCGATGAGGACACCGGCGACGTCTGGTTCCAGGGCGAGCAGGTCACCGACCCGCGAGCGCTGGCCGAGGTCGCTGGGCACAGCCCGATCGGCGAGCACGAGGTGGTGGTGAAGCTGCCGCCGGTGATGAAGGACATCATCCTGGAGGCGATCAATGGCACTTACGAGCGAGGGAGGCGCGGGCCAGGCCGCCACGGCGAATGAGGAGACCGGAGCGTCGGTTCCCGAGTCGTTCACCTCTCTGCTGACCGGGTGCCGGTTCTCCGCCGTGCACTTGGAGCAGCGGGATGTCTACACCCCGGCCAATCCCGACTTCCTGAGGTGGCGGGACGGCGATCGCTTTGACCCGATCGAGTGGGGACGCGACTGGATCGACCTCGTGGCGCCGTTGGTCGCGCGTGGCGTGTCTGTTCGTCGGGCCCGGATCGTCTCCGAGCCGGTCACCGACTACATCTGGTTCGAGCACGGCGTCACGCCGATGAACGTGGCCGCCGGTGAGCAGGTGCGGTGGCTACCCCGCCGCCGGGCGCTCGATCTGGCCGTGCCGCTGAACGACTACTGGGTGTTCGACGACCGGGTGGTGCAGTTCAACCATTTCGCCGGGGACGGCTCGTCGCTGAAACAGCCTGAGAATCGCGACGAGCCGGCACTGGTGTCGCTGTGCTTGACGGCGTTCGAAGCCGTCTGGGAACGGGCGATCCCGCACGAGGACTACAGGCCGGCCTGACCGATACCACTGGACCCGCCATCGTGCCCAGCTCGCCCTCGTCGTCAGCACAGGCCGCCCGGCAGGCGCTCGCCGATCAGCTGAAGGAGATCCGCACCGATGCCGGGCTGACCGCCAAGGCGCTCGCCGCGGAAGCCGGATGGGATCGGACGAAGGTCTCCCAGATCGAGCACGCTCGCCGCCCGCCGTCCGCCGAGGACATCAGGACGTGGTGTCGCGTGTGCCGGGCCGACGACCAGGCCGGCGACCTGGTCGCGTCGTTGCGGACCGCCGAGGGCATGTGGGTCGAGTGGCGCCGTATGGAGCGCAGCGGGCTGAAGCGGGCGCAGGAGTCCGTCCTCCCGTTGTTCGAGCGGACCCGCGTATTCCGGTCTTACTCGTCGTGGTTGCTCCCTGGCCTCCTCCAGACCGAGGACTACACCCGGGCCGTGTTGCGGGCGGTGCGGCGGCGCCGCGGGCTGATTGACGATGTCGAGGCCGCTGTCGCCGTCCGCATGGAACGCAAGCAGCTTCTCCACCGGCCAGGACGTACATTCGCGTTCCTGGTCGAGGAGTCGGTTCTGCGGACGGGGATCGGCGGCATGGATGTGATGCGGGGGCAGCTCGCCTACCTCGCTGAGGCGGCCTCCCAGCCGGCGGTGTCGCTGGGGATCGTCCCGATGAGGCCTGACCGCGACATCCGCCCGGCCGAGGACTTCTGGATCTACGACGGCGAGCAGGTCAGCGTCGAGCTCGTCTCCGGCTACCTGACCATCACCAACCCGCGCGAGATCGCCATGTACGGGCAGGTCTTCGGCTCGCTGGCGGACGAAGCCGTCTACGGGGCACACGCCCGGAGGCTCCTCGAAGACGCCGTCGAATTCCTGGATGACCAGAAGTGACCTGTCACATCTGGTCACACTCATCGCCGCGCCGATTCCACTGCTCTTAACGTCGCACTGCATCGCCCAGCGGCGACCGAACAGCGGCCATCACCGACCGTCAGCGGCACCGGGGGCGTGTACCTACCGAGCGTTCCAACGAACGGAAGGACCAGCAGATGAGCCACAGCACGATGGAGCCCCTCCCGTCCGCCGGGCAGACGGCGCACGAGGACCCGTTCGACCTGGACATCCGGATCCTCGAGTCCAGCGACGCCGCCGCCTCCCTGATCAACCTGACGGACGACAACTGCGGCAGCTCGTGCCCCAAGGCCTGCGCCACCAACGTCGGCTGACGCTGACGCACCGGCACCGGAGAGTTCAGGCTCTCGGCGGGCTGGCCAAGGCATGGATGTTCGGACGAGGAAGGGGCACGGTGGACGGCCGGTTGTATCGATGCGACGACTCTGCGTTCCTGCGTGCCGCCGCGTTGACGGAACTACCGGTGCCAGCGTGCCCTGATCTCTCTGCGGACTCTCCAAGACATGTTGCCCAGTGGCTCACGTGGCTGCGGAACGTCTGGGCGATCGACGCGGTCACCGAAGCGATCGGCCATGCCAGCCCTGTGCTCGCGCAGGAAGTGCGAACGGTATTCGCGGCGGAGGCTCCCGATGCTCGACGGGTACGGCGGGCAGCGTCGTCTGTGGCTCGATACGTCCTGCGGATGACGGGCCGGGCCACCCCCTTCGGCCTGTTCGCCGGGGTGGCCCCGGCATCGTTCGGCAAGAGGCTGACCTGCCGCTGGGGCGATCATCACCGCGTTGTCGCGCGCCCCAGCGGGGCTTGGCTGGCGGACGTGATCATGCAGTTGGAATCGTGTCCGGAACTCTTCCTACGACTCCACTTGGTGACCAACGCCTTGTGCTTTCAGCGCGGTGATCGATTGATCGTGCCGTATCCGTCTCGGAACCATGACCGGCACCGCCCTCCTACAGCCGAGGTCTCGGTTCGACACACGACGGCAGTCCAGTTGGCCGTCGAAGCTGCCCGGTCGCCGATTCGGTGCGGCGAACTCGCCGCGAAACTCGCCGCGGAGTTTCCTTCGGTGTCGTTGCCATCGATCGCCGGGATGCTGGCTGACCTGGCGAAACAGCACGTCCTGATCAGCAGCTTCCGTCCGGCTTCCACGGTCGTCGACGTGCTCGGGCATGTGATCGGGCAGCTCGACGCCGCCCCGGTGGACGACATTCCGCGGGCAAGGGACCAACTGGCTCCGCTACGCCAAATCCAGGGTGAACTCACGCGGCACAACGACACTGCCGAACCTGCGACCAGGCGACGCATGCGGACCGATGTCACGTCCCGGATGAGGGAGCTCAGCGCCGAGCCCGCCCCGCTGATTGTCTTGGACCTGCATCTCGACAGCCGCCTCGTTCTCCCCCGCCACGTTGCACGCGAGGCTGAAGCCGCAGCTTCCGCGCTCGCCCGGTTGACCGCCCATCCGCACGGAACACGGGCATGGCAGACGTACCACACCCGCTTCTTCGAGCGTTATGGCATCGGCACGCTCGTGCCCGTCCTGGAATTGGTGAATCCGGACGTCGGGCTCGGGCTCCCGGCCGGATATCTGGGCGCTGCGACCCAGCCTCGTCCGCGTTTGTCCGAGCGTGATGAGCGAATGATGGCGCTGGCGCAGGCCGCCGTCCTCGAGGGACATGACGAGGTCGTCCTGGACGAGGGGGCGCTCGAACAGCTTGCGTCGGACGGAACGCCTCAATGGCCGGCCCACCTGGAGATGTCCTTTCAGCTGCGTGCGGCATCGGTGACGGCGGCTAACGACGGTGACTTCTCCCTCGCCGTTACCGGCGTCTCCCGAGGCGCGGCCACCATGACCGGCCGGTTCATCGGCACGCTCAGCCACGCCGACCAAGCACCTGTGAGACGCGTGTTCGAGAAGCTTTCAACGCAAGAGGCCGATGCGCTGCCCGTCCAGCTCTCGTTCGCCCCGCTCAACGACAGCGCTGAAAACGTCAGCCGCGTCCCCGAGTTGCTGCCGTACGTCGTCAGCCTGGCCGAGCACCCGACGGGAGCCAGCACGCACGTTCCGCTGGACGACCTTGCGGTCGGCTGCGACGGCGAAAGGCTCTACCTGACCTCCAGGAGTCTGGGGCGGCGTGTTGAACCGGTGGTGCCGCATGCTCTCGACCTACGGGCACACACACCACCGATCGCCCGTTTCCTTGCGGAGATCAGCAGAGCACAGACCGCCGTGGTCACAGGGTTCGACTGGGGCTCGGTCGGTTGCCTGCCGTTCCTGCCACGGATTCGATACCGACGCACGATTCTCTCGCCGGCGCGCTGGACCCTCGATGCGGCGGATCTCCCTGCGGAAGACGTCCCGTGGCCACAGTGGAGAGCCGCCTTCCAGCGGTGGAGCGTCCGTCGGCGGCTTCCTCGTGCGGGTCTGCTGGTGCAAGGGGATCGTCGGCTGCCGCTGGATTTCGCTGACCGAGGCCAACTCGCGCTGCTCCGTGCCAGCCTGCGGACGGCGAGGAGGGTGGTCCTCGAAGAGGCCGCGGAATCCGATGCCCACGGATGGTGCGACGGACGCGCCCACGAAATCGTCGTCCAGCTGACAACCACCCGCGCCGCGAAGGCGCGCCAGCCCATCGGCGTGCAGGTGGCCGGACGCGGCGATGGGCATGTGCCCGGAGCATCGGCCTGGCTGCTCGCCAAGCTGTACGGGTCTCCAGAGCACCAATCGGAACTGATGGCCCGGCATGTTCCCGCCCTTCTTGCCGCGTGGGATGAAGAGCCCGGCTGGTGGTTCATCCGCTACCACGCCCCTGAGCCGCACGTACGCCTCCGGATCGCCTTGTCCGACGCGTCGGAGTTCGGGCCGGCTGCCGCCCGCGTAGGCACGTGGGCGCAGCAACTTCGACGCCTTGGCCTTCTGCGTGACGTCGAGTTCGCCACCTACTACCCCGAGACCGGACGCTGGGGAGTCGGACCGCTGATGGCGGCGGCAGAGGCCGTGTTCAGCGCCGACTCGCACGCTGTAATAGCCCAGCTCACCGAACGGTCCGGAGCCCACCCTCAAGCCCTCGCGGCTGCCCAGTTCCTGGCGATAGCCATCGCTTTCACGGGCAGTGCGGAACTCGGGGCGTCATGGGTGGCGCGGCACACGACGGCCAAGGCACCCATGCCGACACCTCGCGACGTCCTGAACGAAGCCGTGTGCCTGGCCGACCCGACGGACGACTGGGCAAGGTTGCGTGCGCTTGCCGGCGGCCGAGCCATCGTCGACGCATGGAGAACTCGGGATCGGGCGTTGGCGGCGTACCGCGCTCTTCTTCACGAGACCGAAAGCGTCGATCCTGACACCGTCCTTGCTTCACTGCTGCACGCCCACCACATGCGAGCTGTTGGGCTCGATCCCGACGATGAACGCACTTCTCTTCGGCTTGCCCGCGCTGCTGCCCAAGCGTGGACGGCTCGCCGCCTGAGGCGACAAGCATGACGCCGCTGACTAGGGAGGCGGCCCAAGCCGCAGCCGACGGCATCGCTGAGCGGCTCTCCTCACCTTCCGTCGTCCGCTCCATGGGACTGCGTGGCGGGTGGTGGCCCCAGTCCCTCGCGGTCGGCGCAGCCGGTGTCGCGCTGCTGCACATCGAACGTGCCTACGCCGGGCTGGGACCGTGGCAGCGGGCCCACGAGTGGCTCGACGCTGCGGCGGTCGACGGTATCGATGCGGGCAATGGCTCCCACCTGCACTACGGAGCACCAGCGGTCGCGTTCGCCCTGCACGCGGCCAGCTGTGAACTCGGCAGGTATGCCCGCGCCCTGGAGACCCTCGACCGCCACATCGCCGCTGAAACGCGCCGCCGCCTGGACGCCGCACACGCCCGCATGGACGCCGGCCAGCTTCCCGCCTTGGCCGAATTCGACGCCATCCGTGGTCTGACCAGTATCGGCGCGTACCTGCGGCAGCGCGATACGAACGGCCAGCTACTCGCCGAGACCTTGGCCTACCTAGTTCGGCTCACGGAACCCGTCCAGGATCACGACGAGCCGCTGCCCGGCTGGTGGACCACCCTCGCGCCCTCGGGACGCCTCTCCGCCGAGTTCCCGGGCGGGCACGCGAACACCGGCATGGCGCACGGGATCGCCGTTATCTTCCGCGTCAAGTCCCTTATGCCAGGTAGCGCTCTTGCGTTTGGTTAAGGCACGTGAGCCACGTCAGGAGAGAAGGCCATGCTG